>JAHRWG010000295.1 GCA_019090295.1 Cycloclasticus sp.
GTTTCCAGACGTTGGTATGCCTCATGTGCTGGCTGAGTTGCAAGGTCTTCAAAAGGCTGTCTATAAGGATGTTGACCATGGTGATGGCCAGGTACGAACTGTGATCGATAACCTGGAAGTTGTTGAACCAGGGTCTATGACAGAAAGCGAGTATGATGAAGCAATAAATGACTTGGTTAACTTTATCACTTATTTGGGCGAGCCTGCTCAACTTCAGCGGAAACAACTTGGCTGGAAAGTACTAGCGTTTATCTTTTTACTTATTGTCATTTTCTACTTCTTAAAGAAGGAGTTTTGGAAAGACATTCACTAAGAAAACTGACTTTATTAAAAAGCTTTGCAGTTGCTGCAAAGCTTTTTGTTATTTAACAAACAGGAAATATTAAATGATAAACGTATTAAATAGAACATCAATAATGACTCTTTTTGCGGACCCGATCTGCCATTATAGTCACCGTGCACGTTTTATTTTAAGTGAGAAAAGCGCGTCTGCCGACGTTGAATATGTTGACGGTAAAGACTTACCGGAAGACCTTCAGGAGTTAAACCCATATGGTAAGTTACCTATATTAATAGATCGCGATTTATCATTGTTTAACTCAAGAATTATCATGGAATATTTGGATGAACGATTCCCACATCCTCCGCTTTACCCGATAGACCCAGTGTCCAGAGCTCGGTCCCGTCTCTTGATTCACCGAATCGATAAAGACTGGTACAGTTTACTTGATGATGTGATTAACGCCGGAGAAAAAAAGGCTGCTAAAGCTAAAAAGTTACTGAGAGAGAATTTAATAGCAGCAATCCCTCTTTTTTCAGCGAATAAGTATTTCTTAAGTGATGATTTCACCTTGGTTGATGGTGTGTTAGCTCCCTTATTATGGCGTCTACCATTTCATGGGATCGAGTTACCAAAAGAAGCAAAAGTGATTAACGATTACATTGCTCGAGTTACTGAACGGGAAGCTTTTCAACTTAGTTTAAGCCCCGAAGAACGTGACATGATGGAAAGCCATGCACTGATGGGTTCATAAAAAAGCATGACTCCACTCAAACCATACCTAGTCCGCTCAATTTATGAATGGATCATTGATAATGGCTTAACGCCTTATTTACTGGTTGATGCTACTGCAGAAGGCGTTATGGTGCCATTGGCGCATGTAGCCGATGACAAAATCATCCTAAATGCGCACCCTGACGCTGTTCAAAATTGGCTGCTAGGTAATGATGCATTATCATTTTCTGCCAGATTTTCGGGTCACTCCGAAAATCTGTATATCCCGATTTCCGCAATTTTAGCGACATATGCTAAAGAAAATGGGAAAGGGATGATGTTTGATGAACGATTTGATGATGAAATTCCTCCTGAACCAACACCACCAAAATCTCCTAAAAAAGTATCGCAACCCTTTCTTAAGGTCGTGAAATAAGCATATTAGAGGCTTACGACCGATGGCTCGACATGGCACTTATAAAGTGGCATGTCGGGATATTATCAGTCGATATAACTTCCCCAATAAGAGTAGCCGCATACAATAACTGTTGAAATACCAAGCAAACTTATCAACTCAGGTGGTAATGTTTGTCAATTGCTTCAAATATGGCAAACTACAAGCGTAGCTGAAATATGGTGAGTGTTTTAATGAAAAATGACGATAGTTTAACGGATGCGTTTAATGCTGCCGCATTAATGTATGCAGATAAAACAGCCATTGAATCCAATGGTGTAGCTTATACATTCAGTCGTGTTAAAAGAACATCTGATAAATTTGCTTGTAGTCTAATTGAAATGGGTGTGTGTAAAGGCGACCGTGTGGCCTTATACAGTGTTAATTGTTACGAATTTGCAATTGCCTATATAGGTATTGTCAAAGCGGGTGCGGTTGTCGTACCCATCAATACGTTGCAAAAACCCGATGAAATAGAGTTTGTTTTAAGAAATTCAACAGCTAAGGGGGTGATTTATCACCCAAATTTAGATGTTCAGGTACAGCAAGTTCGTAAGAAAATCACGGAACCACTATTCTTCATTCCTATGTCTAATGGTGAACACACTTCATCTGCTTGGGATGGATGTCTTAACAATAGCGGCGACTTTGTGATGCCCACTATAAACCCGTCGACAGATCTGGCAGCAATTTTATATACCTCTGGAACAACGGGTGAGCCAAAAGGCGCAATGTTAACCCATCAAAATCTAGTCACTAATACCAACAGTGTTTTTAAAGCCATGAAATGGACCGCTGGAAAAGACATTATAGTGCTCGTCTTACCCATGTTTCACGCTTTTGCCGCTACTGTTGGTATGTTAACGCCACTAACGAATGGATGCTGTTTTGTGACAGTTGAGAAATTCGAAATCAATAAACTACTGCTTTCCATAGAGCAAACACAATCGACAGTTTTTTTAGGCGTGCCAAGTATGTACAACATTCTTCTTGGAATTAAGTCTGAACAGACCACTATGTTTCAATCTATAACGCAATGTATCTCTGGTGGTGCATCAATGCCAGTAGATGTACTCAAGCAGTTTGAAGAAAAATTTTCAGTGCCTATTTACGAAGGGGATGGTCCAACAGAGTGTTCGCCTGTTACATGTGTTAACCCAATAGGGGGCATTCGTAAAATTGGAACAGTTGGCTTACCTGTGCCTAATGTTCAGATGAAAATTATTAATGAAGCAGGTGACGAGCTCCCTAACGGAGAAATTGGTGAAATTGCTGTTCATGGTCGAAGTGTTATGAAAGGCTATTGGAAGCGCCCAAAGGAAACGGAAGCTGCATTTGATAATGGCTGGTTTTTAACAGGGGATTTAGGAACAGAAGATACAGATGGTTACTTTAGTATTTTAGATCGTAAAAAAGACATGGTTATTGTAAATGGAATGAATGTCTACCCACGGATTATTGAAGAAGTACTCTATAAACACTCGGCTATCCATGAGGTTGCTGTAATAGGTGAGCTCGATAAGCGCCACGGTGAAATTCCAGTTGCATATATTGTGTTAATTGAAGAGATAACTGCTACCGAACTAGAGATTAAGCAATGGTGCCGCCAGTTCCTTGGTAATTATGAAGTTCCTAAAAAAATTATTTTTATGAGTAGCTTACCTAAAAATGCATCGGGTAAAATTGTTAAGCGAGTTCTCAGTAAAAGTGGTGAAATAGAAAGAGGTATTATTTAATGTCTTACCTTAGTTTTAATATGCTTAAGGTACCAAAAATATGAGCCGTGAGAAGGCTGGACAAGTCTTTAATATTGATGTGGCGTGGGGAGACTCAGATATTTTTGGCCATACAAATAATGTACAGTTCATTCGATATTTAGAATCAGCACGAGTGGCTTACTGTGAAGACGTGATGGGTTTGCCATTAGAGGTGGGTATGTCAGCTGGGTGGGTTTTAGCAGATATGCAATGCAGTTACTTACAGCAAGTGCACTATCCGACTCATTTAGAAGTGTATTCAAGAATCTCTAAAATAGGCTCTAAAAGCGTTACATTAATGGCTAATATTTTTCGAAAAGGAGAGGATGAACCTGTGGCATGCAGTAAAGCAGTTATGGTTTGGTTCGACTTTGATACAAACAAGTCTGCGA
>JAHRWG010000296.1 GCA_019090295.1 Cycloclasticus sp.
CCCTAAAACAATGCAGCGAATTGTGGTGGGGAGTAATGGCTTAGATATGACCAAGCTATTAAAGCCAGAGCACATAGAGGCGCGCCTCTCATTTGTAAAAAAATCGGTGGCACACAATATTATTGGTCATGGCAAAGAGGTCATTAAAAGCTTAATTACTAAGGCTGAAGGACTGGTTGAAGCGCATGAGCAAACGCTCATTAGTGAGAGCGTTGAACAAATGAAAAGCCAAGAGTCAGCTAATTTAGAGCGCTTAGTTACCTTGGGGAAAGTTAACCCAAATATTCGTGAGTCTGAATTAGCTCAGCAGCAAGAAAATATGGCCGATTTGCAAAGCTATTTAGAACGCGCTTGTTTTAAACTAGATGCGATTCGAGTGATTTTGCTTACTGATTAGACGGTATAGCCATTTGATATTAAATGGCCTGCTTTCTTAGAAAAACCCATTCTTTTTCATTGGACTGCTCTGCGGAAAACTCATAACCAGCCGTGTCGAACTTTTTAATGTCACTGGGGGTTTCTAGGCGATTTTTAATGATATAAGCGCTCATCATACCGCGAGCTTTTTTAGCATAAAAACTGATAATTTTGTATTTATCATTTTTCCAGTCTTTAAAAACAGGGGTGATCACATCAGCCGTTAATAACGCGGGTTTAATGGATTTAAAATATTCATTAGAAGCAAGGTTAATAAGGGTAGGGCTGGTCTGGTTCGCCAGTTCTTGATTAATATGCTGGGTGATTAGATCTCCCCAAAATTCATATAAGTTTTTGCCCCGTTGATTTTTAAAACGTGTGCCCATTTCTAAGCGGTATGCTTGAATAAGGTCTAAAGGTTTAAGTAAGCCATATAGGCCGGATAAAATTCTTAAGTGCTGGTTTGCCCAGTTAAAGTCATCGTCGGTAAAGTTGTTCGCAGCCATTCCTTCGTAAACATCACCCTTAAAGGCGAGAATAGCTTGCTTACTGTTGCTGGGAGTAAAGGGGGTGGTCCATTCAATAAAACGATTACTGTTTAAGGTGCCCAATTTATCGCTGATGCTCATAAGGCTTGATACCTCACTGGGTGACAGCTGCTTTAATTGATCAATTAACATTTCAGCCTCACCAATGAAACAAGGCTGAGTATAGTGTTGAGTCATACTATCAGTGCTGAAGTCGAGTGTTTTGGCAGGTGAAATAACTAGAATCATAATGACTTATAAATAGGTTTTAATGGTAACGGCTATTGTACGATGCTGTGGACAATGTTGGTAACTTTAAAGGTTTTAGATAGAAGAAGAATCATACACCATAGATATGTTTATTGACCGTATAGAGTGAGCTGTTTATACTGCGTTGCAATATTTTCATTTAATAATTTTGAGGACAGTAAGTATGAGTAAGTCAGTTGCCCTAGTAACAGGTGGTTTAGGTGGTATCGGTACGGAGATTTCTAAAGAGTTGGCTGCGAATGGGTTTACCGTGGTTGCCACAACCTTTAATAAGGAAATTGAAAAAGCCGATGAGTGGATTGTTGCCCAGAAAGAGGCAGGTTTTGACTTTTCTGTTGAAGAAGCAGATGTAACTGATTTCGATGCCTGTGGTGAGATGATTAAAAAGGTAGAAGATAGTGTGGGCCCTATCAATGTTCTTGTTAATTGCGCCGGCATTACTCGTGATGGTTTCCTAAAAAACATGGGAAAAGATAACTGGGATGCTGTGTTATCTACCAATTTAGACGGCGTTTTTAATATGACAAAAAATGTTCTAGAGTTTATGTTGTCTAGACAAGCAGGTCGTATCATTAATATTTCTTCTGTCAACGGTCAGCGTGGTCAATTTGGTCAAACAAACTACTCAGCTGCTAAGGCAGGTATGCATGGCTTTACAATGGCCTTAGCACAAGAAGTGGCACGTAAAGGTATTACTGTTAACTCAGTTAGCCCTGGCTACGTAGCGACACCAATGGTGATGAAAATTGATGAAGCCATTCGTAATGAATTGATTTCTCAAATCCCTATGCAACGCTTAGCACAGCCTGCTGAAATTGCACATACTGTTGGGTTTTTAGCATCAGAGAAAGCTAACTACATAACAGGTGCTAATATTCCTGTTAACGGCGGCTTATTTACAAGTTTCTAAGACTTAAAATATGATGAAAAAAAGGCGACCATATGGCCGCCTTTTTTTTGTCTGGAAATAGGAAGAAAAGCCACTATAGAGTCGTTGCCTTGGCCTTATTTATTAATGCCTCATAATGTGTTCCATCTTCAGGGAATTGAGCAACCCCTATTTGAATAGACACGGGAATGGTGGCAGCATCATTTATTTGAAGAGGTTGACTAAACTCATGTTTAAGTTTTTCTACTAAAGCTAGGGCATGTTCATGTTGTTCACTGGTTGCTATGGATAAATTAGCAAAGCTCATATCACCAAGGTAAGCGTAGATGTCTGACTTCCTTGCGATGGTCAGCAAGCGTGAGCCAATGGTTGTCAGGAAAAGGTCTAGCAGTGGCTGTTCTAAATGGCTGTCTTGAGGTTTAATACTAAAAAATAATAAACTAGCTTTTGCCTTGGTACGGTTGCTAAACTCAAGTAATTGCTTGCTTTGCTCAATGAAGGTTACTCGGTCTACAAGACCAGTGATGGAGCATATGTTTGTATTTTGGTGGCTCATGTGTATTCCGACATCTCATGTATGTAATTAATAATACTATGGCAGGTGTTTTAGGATTTACTAGGGTCCAGTATAAAAAACCTTTAGAAAAACTAAATAAAAGACTAAAAAGGGTTTAAATGATCAGGGGTAAAAATGCAAAATGTCACTAAAAGCATCAAGTATGCCGCTCCAATATCCTTACCGATCGACCATATAAGGCGTATTTTACTGTTACGAGCGGTAGGTGTTGTGGGGCAAATGACAGCAAGTGCCTGGGTACTCTATTATTTAGATCTTAGTTTGCCTTTGAAACCATTAGCCATTACGTTGGTCATGCTTTGTTTATTTAGTTTGGCGACGAGTTTTTTCTTAAGGGGTAGAAGCAGAGTCACGGAAGGGACGTTATTTTTCCAGTTGGTGGCAGATGTCGTTTTTTTAACGGTTGTTTTATATTGGACCGGTGGGGCAACCAATCCATTTGCTTGGTTTTTGTTGGTACCACAGAGTCTAGCGTCTAGTTTATTATCTTATTGATATGCTTGGTGGATGGCTTTCTTCACGTCTTTAGCATACTCTCTTTTGATATTTTTTTATCAGCCCTTAATGTATTCCCATAATATGGCCGGCATGGAAGGGCAGTTCTCAGACCATATTATGGGAATGTGGATAGGCTTTATATTGTCCACGCATTTAATGGCCTACTTTGTTGCTGGAATGGCTGACTCCTTACGTAAGCGTAATGCATTATTGGCAGCGATGAATGAGCAAATCTTTAGGGATGAGCGTTTAGTGGCCTTAGGGTCCTTAGCCGCAGGTGCAGCGCATGAGCTGGGGACACCGCTGGGGACGATAGATGTGTTAACTCATGAGTTAGCACGACAGGCTAAAAAGCTTAATGATGCAGAAATGGTCGATAAAATGACCTTGATTCAAGGGCAAATTAAGCGCTGTAAAGATGTTTTATCTAGCATTACAAAAACAGCTGGTGACGATAAATATAACACTGGCCAGGTTCAGACTGTGGATCAATATGTTGACAATGTATTGGCTCAATGGCAAATCTCTCACCTTGATGTGATGTTAGAAAAACACTTAATAGGGCCTAGCCCAGCGAATAAAATGGTTCCCGAATTAGGTTTAACCCATGCCTTAATTAACCTGCTGGATAATGCTGCTCAAGCCTCGCCAGAGTATGTCAGCATAACCATTAATTGGGACGACAAGGATTTGTTTGTAACGATTGAGGATAAGGGTAAAGGAATGGGTAAGCGAGAACTTCAGCAGTTAGGTAACCCCATTGCATCATCTAAAGACATGGGCTTAGGAATAGGAATATACCTAACAAAAGCAACTATTGAGAGAATGGGAGGGCACATCAATTGGGAAAACAGGGTAGGTGGTGGTATTTCAGTAATGGTTCGTGCCCCTCTTGGTATTTGAAGTAGGTAGGATCGATATGGGTGAAAAAAAGACAAAATTGTTGATTGTTGATGATGACGATGTGTATTGCTCAGTATTAAAGGATGCCTTTAAGCAAAGAGGGTTTGAGGTGCAAACAGCGCAGGATGGAGAAAGTGCACAGGCCCTTATCCAGCACGAAGCAGTTGACTTGGCTGTGATTGATTTACGTTTAGGGCAAACGACAGGTTTGACTTTAATTAAACAGGTTAAAGAGCGTAATGCATCAGCAAAAGTCGTGATGCTAACTGGCTACGCAAGCATAGCAACAGCAGTGGAAGCAGTTAAACTAGGAGCCACCCAATACCTAACTAAACCCGTTAATGTAGATGAGATTATTCATGCCTTTGAAATGGATGCAGCCGATTTAACATTACAACCAGCCGAGCAACCCATGTCCGTTAAGCGTTTAGAGTGGGAATATATGCAAAAAGTACTGTTGGCGTGTGATGGGAATATTTCTCAAGCAGCAAGGCAGTTAGGTATGCACCGACGAACATTACAACGAAAACTGTTTAAACACCCGGTGAAAAAGTAAATGTCGGCTAAACGTTCGGTGAAAAGAAGTGAAAGGGCTTGATAAGGACTATTTGAAAGAAAAATGTATCTGTCAGCTTGATTGATAGGCGCTAATGGTGGACAATCGCATCTCGCCAATTTTGATCGGCGAATAATGGTGACTCATGTCGGTCCCCTCGCAACGTGAAGTTGTGAACTCCGCCAGGCCCGGAAGGGAGCAACGGCAGCAATGGGATCGTGTGCCGGGGTGTGGCTGGCATGAGTTACCACCCTTTCTTTTTCGTTACTTACTGTTTAACCGGCTAAACAGCTAGTAAAAGTAACGGCAGCTTTGTTACCCTAACGATTCTATGAGTTATAAAGTTTTTGCACGTAAATGGCGACCATTAAATTTTGCTCAAATTGTTGGGCAAGAACATGTTGTGCGAGCCCTTGTTAATGCGTTAGAAAATAAGCGTCTGCATCATGCCTATTTATTTACGGGGACGCGTGGAGTTGGTAAAACAACCATTGCACGAGTGCTTGCTAAAGCGCTTAACTGCCCTAATCTAAATGGTGCTGAGCCATGTGGCCAGTGTGAAACATGTTTAGACGTTGACCAAGGCCGTTACCCAGACCTAATTGAGGTGGATGCCGCCTCTAGAACTGGGGTCGATGACACGCGCGACTTACTCGATAATGTTCAGTACTTGCCCAGCCGTGGCCAATATAAAATTTACCTCATCGATGAAGTTCACATGTTTTCTAAAAGCAGTTTCAACGCTTTATTGAAAACACTGGAAGAGCCTCCCGAACATGTCAAGTTTTTACTGGCAACAACCGACCCACAAAAAATGCCAGTCACCGTGTTGTCGAGGTGCTTGCAATTTAACCTTAAGCGATTGCTGCCTAAGCAAATTGAAGGTCAGTTTGAAACTATTTTGCAGGCTGAAGGCTTGGAGTACGAGTTAGCTGCCACAGGGTTGTTGGCTAAAGCCGCTGATGGAAGCATGCGTGATGGTTTAAGCTTACTGGATCAGGCCATTGTTCATGGCAGTGGCGGTCTGGTTGAAGCTGAGGTCTTAGACATGCTGGGTAGCGTAGCCCGGGAGCCGTTATTGGCTTTAGTGGACGCCTTGTTAACACAAAAAGGTACCGAGGTATTATCTAGCATAGAGGCCTTAGATGAGTTTGCTCCAGACTATGAAGAAGTGCTGCAATCATTGCTGGTTTATTTGCATCAAATAGCTATCTGCCAAATGGCAGCATCGGGGGATGAGGATGCATCAATTAAGCGCTTTGCTAATGCGTTAACAACTGAAGATGTTCAGCTGTATTACCAAATAGCACTGATAGGCCAAAAAGACTTAGCTCTCGCGCCAACACCTAGAGTTGGTTTTGAAATGGTTTTACTGCGCATGTTGACGTTTACCCCTCTTGCACCCACGGAGTTGATTCATAGTACAGAAGGCTCGGTAACTAATGAGGTTGAAAAGCCGCAGCAGATAAGCCCGCCGACAGTAGCGGACAATGTGGTTAAAAGTCCCGCAGAAACAACGCGAAAAACTCCGCCATTAACCGTTGGGAAAAGGACGCCACGATTGGTCGTTCCCGAAAAAAAAAAACTCTGAAAAACCCAGAGTAGCA
>JAHRWG010000297.1 GCA_019090295.1 Cycloclasticus sp.
AGCCAGAGCCAGAGCCAGAGGCTATTGAAGTGGATTTAGGTGATATTGAGGGAGAGAGTGAGCCTAAGAAGGGTCTATAACCGTTTGCAGAAAACGGTTACTACTATTGTATGCAAATGATATAAGCCTTGCCCGTTAAGGCAAGGCTTATAACTTAAGGTGAAGTGCTAGTTTGCAGGTTGTTGGTGTCCCCAGTCACTGAGCTGAGAATAACTTCTAACATTCCAGTCTTTTTCATCTATCACGATGCCACCCCAGCCAAACTCAAGCACAAAACCGCCGGGTGTTTGCACATAAAATGAGAACATTTGATCGTTTGGGTGGTGACCAAGCTCCATAACTATAGGTAGGCCAGCTTTCTTACAACGTTCATAAGCCATGCCAACATCATTCATATTGTCAGATTGAACCATGAAGTGATGAAGCTTTTTAGGAAACGGCATTGCAGCCATGGCGGCTGAATGATGACGCCCAGTTTTGGTATGTAGGAAAGTGGTGTCTAAAACGGGGCCGCCAGGGCCTAGCTCAGCACGAATATAATCACTTAAACGTAAGCATAGAACGTTTAAGTAAAAGTTTTTAGTCGCGGGAAGGTCTTGGGTAACGGCAACAAAGTGCCCAGCTCCTAGAGCACCTGCGATAAAGTTTCCCACTAAAACAGGTGAGCTGAAAGGTTGATGCAATGGAGCAATAGCAGGGCCAAAATACAACTCATGCCGCACCCCATTGGGGTCCAGACAAGTGTATATTTTTTCAACGCAACGATTTTCACAGAGTGCTGCATCGGCAAGAGTTATCTCCACATTCTCGCCTTTTATATGCTCGACCAGCTGCTCAAGTTCCTGTTCAGTATCAAACTGCCAGCCAACAGCGGCTAAATCATCGTGGCTGCTTTTTTCAAAAATAAAACGCTGTGCCTGATTGTCTATTCTAAGCGACAACTGCTCGTCAGATTGCTGCTCAGATAGCCCCATGCCAACGATGTTAAGAGAGAAGTCTTTCCATGCATCTAAGTCAGATGCACTGAAAACAAAGTATCCTAGGTTAGAGGGGCTTAAGTCATAAGTATTCATATGGACTCCTTGTTCTATATTTTGCCAGTTGAGAAGAATTTACGTGCAACCTCATTAAATTCTTCAGGTGATTCATACTGAGGCCAATGTGCAGCAGGTTTTTGCATGATATATAGCTGTGAACCTGGGATTTTTGCCGCACTATTTTTTGCACACTCAATATCGTGGCAGGGGTTATCTTCAGTCCATAAGAATAGAGTATCCGCTGTGATTTTTTCTAGAGGAATAAGGTAGTCATCATGGAGACCGATCATCGCTAATACTTTAGGTGCAGTTTCTTTAGACCCGGGCTGTGTATAGCAGTTCAATCGAGTGTTCACTAATTCATCAGTGATCATACTGTTATGATTATCAGGATGAAATAGCCATTTCATACGGTTTTTAATGCCTTCAAATGTTGGTGGGCCTTGCGTGGTTGCTTTGGCGGTTAACTCAACAAGTTGCTGTAACTCTTGGCGGCCTTTTTCTGTAATAATTGGTAGGCCAGCGGCAGTATTAAAATTTAACCGATGAACGCGTTCAGGGTATTTGACAGCGAAAAGGCCCGAGACCCAGCCGCCCATGGATTCACCTGAAAGGTTAGCCTTATCAATGCCCATTGCATCCATTAGTTCACGAAGTTGGTCAACAAATGTCATTGGGTTGTAGTCAATGTCAGGTAAGCGATCTGAAAGGCCGTGGCTGGCATAGTCATAAGCAATGACATGGAATTGATCAGATAGTGCAACGATATTTTTTGCGTAAGCTTCAAGGTGTCCACCAACGCCATGAAGGAAGATAATGGTTTCTGGGTGTCCTTTACCCGCTTCTGCAACGCGAACTTTACCGTAATTAGCTGTTTGAATGTAGCGTATTTCACTACCCATAAAATCTAGCCAAAGTGACATATTTTTCCCCTTTTTATTATTGAGTTAATCTAAATATTAGTGAAGGCTAACATAGCATAATTATTTATTTAAAATAACATGTGTTAGGGATTTTTATGAAACCACTGAATATAAAATAATATATTCATAGTTTTATATATTTCGACTATAATTGTCTAATGAAACGATTTCTTTGCGAAAAAACAGATGATGAGGTTAGGAAGGCCATTCTTGACGCTGCTGAAAAGCGCTTTAAACAATATGGCTTTAAAAAAACAGCGATGAGTGAGTTGGCTGAGGATGTTGGGATGTCTACCTCCAATTTATACCGTTACTTTTCCAGTAAATTAGACATTGCAGAAGCGTTTGCCTTACGTTGCTTTGCAGAAAAAGAAATCGGCCTCCAATTGCTGCTTGAAAAGCCACTCGACAGTGCGGTAGATAGTTTGGTTGTTTATGCAAAGGGACTTTTGCAATATAACTTTGACCAGCTATACGTCTACCCAGCCATTAACGACATGATCATGGCCTTATGTGAGGCGAGCTCGGAGATGGTTGATAAAAAAAGGGAAGGGGAATTATCTATTCTTAAGGTAATTTTAAAGAAAGGCCAAGAGGAAAAGTGTTGGGAAATTGACGACCTAGATGAAACAGGTTTGGCGATCATGGCCTCTTGGGTCATGTTTAGTACGCCAACATTTATGCGCCATCAAACATTAGAGCAATTAGAAAAGCGGCTGAGCAATTTGCTCAATTTAATTATTACAGGTTTAAAGGTAAGGGAATAATCATGCATCGTTTAGAAACAAATTTTAGTGAATGGGTTATACGCTACCGTGTGGCAATTATAGTATTGAGCGTGCTAGCGGTTGCTGCATCAGGTTTTGGGGTTAAGTTCCTTGGTTTTACGCCGGATTATAGGGTTTATTTTAGGGCAGATAGCCCTCATTTGATGGCGTTTAACCAGAATGAAGCGACGTATGCTAAGTCAGATAATGTCTTTATTCTTAT
>JAHRWG010000298.1 GCA_019090295.1 Cycloclasticus sp.
ACCCTAGAGTTCGTCGGCAGCGTCAGATGTGTATAAGAGACAGGTCATAAACCTTACATTGGATGTGTTGTAAACACCTGAAAGCCTGTTATTTTTTAATAAAATGACTGAGAAGAATATCGCACTACAAATAGGCTAATGTATGATTAATCAATAAACAAATAAATGAGAGAAGAGGTATGACATGTTGAGCATTGGCTTTGTTGGGTTAGGTTCTATGGGGCAAGCAATTGCAGTAAAAATACTGCAGTCAGGCTACTTATTAGATGTTTATGATCGCTCAAACGATGCGCTTAAAGTGGTGGTGGCAGCTGGCGCTCGTCAAGCCTCGAATTTGCAGGAGTTGGCTGATGGAAAGGACTTGGTTTTTCTCAGTGTTTCAAATGCTGATATGACAGAAGAGATCATTTGTGAAAGCGGTGGATTGCTTGACAGCATGAATGCAGGTGGGGTGATTATTGACCTAGGGACCACGCCGTATGGTCAATGTGTTGAATTAGCGGAAAAGGCAGGAACAGCAGGTTTAAGTTTTCTTGATGCGCCTATCAGTGGTTCAACACCTTGGGCGGAAGCAGGAACGTTGGCTATGATGGTCGGTGGCTCTAAACCCGCCTATGAAAAAGTACGTGTGGTATTAACGACCTTTGCTGATAAAATTCACTATTTGGGTGACAGTGGCAATGGACAGTTATTAAAACTATGTCATCAGCTAACATTTGCAGCAACACTCAATGGGCTAGCTGAGGCCATCGCATTGGCAGAAAAATATGGTCAAAATGCTGAAACGGTACTGAATGTACTGAGTGATTGTGTGGCACCTAACCATGTAATTGATTTTATGCTGCCGATGGCTAAAAACAAACGCTTTGATCAGGGGCGGGGTTCGTTAAAGCTCGTGCATAAAGACTTGGATGCAGTCTTACACAGTGCCAAGCAAGTCAATGTGACACTGCCGCTAGCAGAAGTGTTAAGTGGTTATATGACCCAAGCCATGGAAGGGGGCTGGAGTGAGGCAGACCTGTTTGCCTTAGTTGATATGGCGCGAGACGAGTTTTACAGTAATCAATAAAAAAGCATTCACCTATTGTAAATTAAGGGGCTTTTTAGGTTTATTAACCACGCTATGAATGACTAAATTATGTTCAAAGTAAACAGAGAACGAGGGATAGCTCCATCGAGTGATCGGGGGTTCGCCAACGGTAGGGTAAGTTTTCTCAGGCTCACCAAATTGAGATTTAACACCAGCCATTGTTTGGGCATTCTTAGGCCGCAATAGGCCGGCAGCGCTATTAATGGGTTCTTTATCGATAACATCAATTAGCAATGTGTCGGCATGTATTGGAAGGCAGATCATGCATAAGAGACTAGCTAAAATAAAAGTCTTAAAGGCCATAAGTGTAATTCCCTGAGTGGTTTTATTAAATATAGCACTTTTCAGTCAAATAATAACAATTCTCTTCACACTAAAGCGGCTAAATATCATTATTTATGATCTAATTCTCAACTATGTTTAAACCACTCGAAATTTTCATTGGCCTACGCTACACAAGAGCCAAACAACGTTCAGGCTTTATCTCCTTTATAAGTATGACCTCTATGCTTGGGATTGCGCTAGGTGTGATGGCTTTGATCACTGTGTTATCCGTTATGAATGGATTTGAGGCGCAATTACGTGAAAAGATACTGGGAATGGCTTCGCATATCACTGTGTCTGACAGCAATCACTCGCTTAAAAATTGGCGTGAATTAGGTCAGAATTTGTCGGATAGGCAAAACATTGTCGGTTGGGCGCCCTTTGTGAACGCCGAGGTTATGCTCAGTGCTAATCAACGTGTCAGTGGGAGTTTACTGCGAGGTGTTTTGCCGAGTAAAGAAGATGATGTATCTGATATTAGCCAGAAAATGCTAATAGGCCAATTGAGTGACCTGAAAAGTGGAGAGTTCGGTTTAATTTTAGGCTTTGAACTGGCACGTTACTTACGCGTTACCGTGGGTGATAAAGTGACGGTAATAACACCACAAGTAACACCAACACCTGCAGGAATTCTACCCCGCTTGCGCCGTTTTAAAGTTGTTGGCTTATTTGAAGTTGGGATGTATGAATACGACAGAAATTTAGCTTTACTCCACCTAGATGACGGCGCTAATTTATTACGATTAAATGGTGGTGTATCTGGTCTTCGCATTCAGCTGCAAGACCTATTTAATGCACCATTAATAACACGAGACATTGCCAGCACCTTGACGCCTAATTACCGAGTATCAAATTGGACCATGGAGCACAGTAATTTTTTCAAAGCCATTAAGACAGAAAAGAGAGTGATGTTTATTATCTTGATGCTGATCGTAGCGGTTGCTGCGTTTAATATTGTGTCAACCTTGGTGATGGTCGTTACAGATAAACGGTCTGAAATTGCCATTTTAAGAACACTGGGTTTTACCCCTCGGTCTGTGATGGCTGTTTTTATGGTTCAAGGCACCCTGATTGGTTTAATTGGCACTTTAGTCGGTGTCGTCGCTGGGGTTGGCTTGGCACTTAATATTGAGACACTTGTGCCAGCTATTGAACACTTCTTTCAAGTGCAGTTTTTACCAGCCGATATTTACTATATTAGTGAGCTACCCTCAAAACTTGAGCTGGATGATGTGATAACGATTGCGAGTTATTCCTTTGTTTTAGCGATGATCTCAACCATTTACCCAGCGTGGCAAGCATCTCGCGTAAACCCAGCAGAGGCGTTGCGTTATGAATAACCAAGTTGTTTTAAGTTGTACGCAATTAAGTAAAACATTCGGCGAAAAAAACCTGTTTGTGCCAGTGCTTAGCGGGGTGGATTTAGCCTTACAAAAGGGTGAATGTTTGGCTATTATGGGGACGTCTGGTTCTGGAAAAAGCACCTTATTACACTTGCTAGGCGGGCTTGATAAGCCATCGTCTGGCTCGGTGATGATGGCCGGTCAAGATGTTAGTCAACTGAAGGAATCAGAGCTCTCTAGGTTAAGAAATAAACACATGGGCTTTGTTTATCAATTTCATCACTTATTGGCCGAGTTTAGTGCGCTAGAGAACGTTGCTATTCCGCTGCTAATAGGTGGGGCTAGTATTGCAGAGGCAAACCAGCGAGCGTTTGAAATGCTGCAATCGGTCGGTTTGGAGCACAGAGTTGCGCACCGTTTTGCCGAACTATCAGGCGGGGAGCGACAGCGAGTAGCCATTGCTAGAGCATTGGTCACAAAGCCTCAATGTGTGCTCGCCGATGAGCCTACTGGTAACCTAGATAAAAAAACAGCTGAGCAAATTTATGAGTTAATGCTCTCGCTTAATCAAGAACTGGACATTAGTTTATTGTTGGTAACGCATGATGTGCAGTTAGCCAGTAAAATGGATAGGGTACTAAGCTTAGTCGATGGCTTGTTACTGAAATAATTGAAGCTAAAGGAATAGAGTATATGGCTAATAAACAAGTTTTACCGATTTTAAGGGTTGGTTTTCGCCCCTTTTTTTTGCTGGCAGGCGTTACATCACTCGTTTTAATGTTTGTTTGGGGTGGGCTGACGGCTCACGGTATCTTTCCTCAAAATTACTATAACCCTGTCAACTGGCATGCGCATGAAATGCTTTATGGCTATGCCGTGGCCGTGTTTAGTGGCTTCTTATTAACAGCGGTTAAAAATTGGACAGGCAGGACAACAGCTGAAGGGGTTAAATTGGCTGTTTTGGCGAGTATTTGGTTGCTAGGCCGTATAGTAGTTTTTTTTGATGATGTATTGCCACATGAGTTGATAGCGACGGTTGATTTAGCCTTTTTGCCTTGCTTGATTGGCTATTTAGTCGTTCCTATTTGGCAGCAGAGGATGTTTAAAAATTTACCCGTTATCTTTCTGTTATCTTGTTTTTTTGGTGCAAACTTAGCCTTTCACTTGGGTGTTTTGAATATTATCACTGTTAATGGCAGTCAGTTAATGCAGTTTGTTGTTGGTGTCATGCTTGTATTTATTGGGTTAATAGCTGGACGAGTCTTTCCGTTTTTTATTCGTGCAGGTTCAAAAGGCTGCCAGCCGGTTACTTGGCGTTTTATCGAGTGGCTATCGATGTTGAGCTTGCTGGTACTTTTAGTCTTAAAGCCTTTTTATTATGGTTCGATGGGCTTTCTTGTTGTTTCTGTTATTGCGATGGCTAGTCATACGATACGCCTGACAGGTTGGTTTAGTGTGAAGGCGCTTAAAGTACCTTTAATCGGGGTGTTATTTGCGGGTTATGGCTGGCTTATAGTGGGTATCAGTCTAGATTTTTTAGCGGCTCTTAACCTAGTGTCACCGTTACTAGCAACACATGCTATGACGGCAGGTGCCATTGGTGTGTTGACATTAGGCATGATGTCGAGGGTTTCATTAGGGCATACTGGACGCACCATTCAAGCACCAAAGGTTATTACGGCAGCCTTTGTTATTCTCAATATAGCTGTTTTTTTTAGGGTGATTGTTCCCTTGGTCGACCCTTTGAATTATATGCGTTGGTTGAACGTAGCAAGTGGGTTATGGGTGTTAGCATTTTTGTTATTTACAAGCTACTTTGCACCTATCTTGCTCAGGCGGCGTGTAGATGAAGATAGTTAAGATTAATATTAAAGGATGCTGAGGAGATACTTTGCAACAATCAATTAAGTTCGATATTGAGCTGATTCAACGCTATAACAAGGCCGGGCCACGTTATACCTCCTACCCGACTGCTTTAGAGTTTCATGAGGGCTTTAAGGAAGCGGATTATTTGCAGCAAATTCAGTTATCTAATCAGCGAAGTGGGCCGCTGTCGCTTTATTTCCATGTGCCTTTTTGCGATACGGTGTGTTATTACTGTGCCTGCAATAAAATCATTACTAAAAACCGCCAACATGCCATTCCTTACCTCAATAGCATGCATCAGGAGATAGCTCAGCTAGGCAAGCTTTTTGATCATAAGCGGTTCGTTGACCAGTTGCACTGGGGTGGAGGAACGCCAACGTTTTTAACGCATCAGCAAATGCAGGCGCTGATGCAAGTGACGAGAGATAACTTTAATTTGCATGAGGATGATACGGGCGAATACTCGATTGAAATAGATCCTAGAGAAGCGACCGTAGCAACAATAGGCTTGCTGCGAGAA
>JAHRWG010000299.1 GCA_019090295.1 Cycloclasticus sp.
AAACCTGGGCCTCAATATGGGCTATTAGACAGTTTCAACAAATTGGAGGCGCTCAAGTCAGTATTTGGAGAGAGCTTCGACGGCTTGACCCTCTACCAGAAATAGACGCTGTTATCGAAAACGCAAGACATGCAGCAGACACTTCTGACTGGTCAGCCTACCAAGCAGCCTTGGGAGGCGTTATATGCCCAAGAAAAGATCGACCCATTACGCTTATCTATAAAGACAACGTAAACACCTCTACAGGCGAATTAGAGCAGAATCAATATGAAGAAATAAGCAGCCCTAAGATCTTAGGTCTTCAACATAAATCTACTCGCGTTATCACTCGCAAGCATGATTGGAAAATTTCTAGATCTCTATGAATTGGGGCTTAAAACACTTGGAGTTCTGTCAATAACTGTACGCCAATTTGAAAACAAAGCTCACTCACTACTAGAGCTATCGTCTGGTATTATGCTCATACATTTATGTAATCACATTAGTAAGCCTTATTGCTTCCTTTCAGCTGATTGTTTTCAAAATAAAACGCTCCACTAAACTCCTGTCTGCCATAATGATGATTTGAGGTTAATGAGCCACCTATAACTCCTTTCTCACCCAATAATGTCCAAACTATTTCGAAGCCATTTTCCTTTAACATTGTTAAAAATGGTTCTTTTTTTACAAGCAAATGTGCCTTTGACGCGTTTATAGCTTCGACTGCAAAACAAACTATAGTTCCGTTTTGATCCTCGAAACTACCTTCTATTTCCCCGTTTGTTAAGCCCATCTTTTCGAATATTAAATTGCTTGGCTTCAAAAAACTCAAAGTTTCTACTTTTGATTTATCGAACTCTTCTTCCCACAAATAATTAACAGAAGTAATACTAACATCAGCTATCTTAGCGCTGGATCCTTGATCTGATACAGAGGTCCAATCTGAGCCACCATAATAGTCTGATTTAAAAAACTGAAATGCTTCGGACCAATAGAACTCTCTATTGAATAATTGGTATCTATCACTACCTTCAGGCATCCTGAAGCCCATGAGATGTTGGCTTGATGCCCAGTCTCTAAAATTTTCAAATTCTTCTACTTTAACGATATAACTTCTGATATGGGCCCAAACCTCTTTTCGTGGGTGCCCCCAGTCATCATTGCCAATAATTTTGGGTTCTTTCCATGATGGATAATTTTCTAATACCAACCATTCATCACCGTTGTTGTCTTTAACTTCAATTAAACCATATGGATTAGTTATTGTAGTAAAGCTTTTAACCCATTCTTCGTTAGTGCAATCCCAATCAAATACTTCATTATTAAGCCACCACATATCTTGATTGCTTACTACCTTAGCCCCTGTTTCTTTAAGTAAGATAGTAGGATCTATATCTCTTACGTAAGGCTCCCATGGGCCTTGATATGGGCTTTCCTTTCGTTTGTCACCATAACCTTCAAAACGAATAAAATTATCAGCTAGTTTTGCCATGTATTCATAATAAGCAATCCATTGATACTTCTTACCAACCCGCTCTTGAAATGATTCTCGACGACCACGGCCAGTTCCTATTTGTCGGTCAAAACCACCATGTTTGTCAGGATCCCAACCTAAATCTATTACTCGCTTAAATATAAAGCGTTCAGCTATTCTAAGGTCAAAGTGTTTATCCGTTTCCAGTAAGTTATTATTGTGATCAAGGTACGGCTCTATATCATTTTCAAAGTCAATTAATAAGTCGTCCGGCAAAGACTTCTTAAACAATTGTTTGTTCGCGTT
Organism: Cycloclasticus sp.; assembly: GCA_019090295.1. Lineage (GTDB taxonomy): Bacteria > Pseudomonadota > Gammaproteobacteria > Methylococcales > Cycloclasticaceae > Cycloclasticus. The sequence continues at coordinate 1,760 of JAHRWG010000299.1, forward strand.
TATTTCATCCTGGTCTTTTCTGCCTATTGCACTACCAAGCCTAATTGTAGTGTCACCAAATGTAATTTCTTCGACTTTATCATCATAAACGATAGGGTCTGTAGCGTCATATAGCTCTTTCTGGGTATCAGTTAATTTACTTTGGAAAGTTTTAAAAACTTGTTTACGGTCGACAGGGATTTCACCAAACCTGCAACCAGACCAATCCGAGTGATTATGATTTGTTCCTATTGTATATCGAGAGAAATCACCACCTCCCATAATAGAGCTCCAGAGTGCCCAATAAGGCTCTCTGTCATAAAGGGACTCTAATTCTTCTTTTGAAGGAATCTCATCAGGCCAACTACTATTGTATGGAGGTTTAGTCTTAGCCAGTTCAACATCGTCAAGCACCAGCCCAGAGTGAATAGCAAATTCGATGATCTCTCTCGCATAATCTCTGAGTAAGATATTTGGATACACATATTCAGTACAAAATACTTTTTGATAAACAGTTTCGGCTAAACATTTTAATTCCTGAACATTATTAGTTCGTAATGTACAGCCTAATGCAACTGCAAATATTCTTTCCCAAACATAAGGGTCATTCACCCCATCAAACTTGTCTATTACTTTTATCAAAACAGAGGTTTTATTTTCTAGTAAATTCACTAAAGCCTTGGTAGAACAGTCGCGAAGTTCTCTGTTACTTGAAGTTAAAAACCAACATAAACTAGTTGCCACCAACTCGATTGACTCGTCTGAAATGTAGCTTTTATCTGTTCTAGCCCACGCCCAATCTATTAAATGCCTAAATGCAGAGTCTTCACTATATTTATATTTAAGTTGTGTAGTCCAAAATGCATCTCGATCTGCTAAAGAGTGCTGTGTTAACCAATTATGTAAGAAGTTAGCAGTAAAGGGGTGATCAACTAACCCTGAAATCGAGATTACTGCCTCTAGAAACTGATCAAAACTATTGTTAAAGCGAAGTACTTGCTCGTTGATGAAAGGTTTGATTTTTTCGAAATCAATAGCATTTATATCTCGCCAAACCAAGCTTTCAATAAATGCTTCTACTAAATTATGATTATCACTGAATTCCGGCAATAATTCATAAAGCTCTTTCCCAAATTTTTCTGGTAATTGAATGGATAGTGCCTCTACTATCCCCGAGTGTCTATAAAAGTCATATTCATCTTTAAAATAACTTTTCAGGCGACCACTAGGCTTAAATTCATTTTCGATATTCTTAACATCGTCTAATAAGAACTTAACGGTTAAATAATCATCAAACCTTTCATAAGCCACATACACTACTTCCTCGGTAGAGTTATCATCATTTCTCATTATGCCTTTAGTCAGTAATCCTTCATCAATTAAGGCGCTAAGAAAGGTTTTATCAGTAACATAATCATTAACAACGGATTGAACCGCCGAATGAGCATCTTTAAGTGAAATACTACTACCGACACTCAATTTAACTTTTACTATTTCATTGAGAGCCTCTTTTACAAGGGGAAAGCTGGGGTCGAAATCGTATTTTTTTAGTGATGCTAATGACTTATTCACTCCTTCCACTAAAAAATTCAAAATATTTGAAATACCATTAAACCCAACAGGCACTTTAGTTAAGCCATTTTTCTTAATCCCTTCACATAACAATTTAAGAAATAAAGGGTTTTTAAATTCTGGATTGAGGTTAGGTGACGAAGGCCTTTCTATATTGTAATAATCATAAAATAAACTAGCAGCCTCCAACTCGACATTCTGAAATCCAATATGCTCAAGATTTTCAAAATTATTGCGCTCCACGTTCTCATCTGAAACTGTTACACTTTTATATGTTGACCTGACTGACATTACTAAACCAAGCCATTCAAAGTGTTTAATTTCATCGACAAAGCTATTAATGTTGTCATTCCAGAATTTGTTGCCATTTCCCTCATTAACAGCATCAATAAAGATTAAAAATCTTTTTCCCGCATTTTGACCATATAAATTCAGTTTTTCGAGGAACTCACGGGAAGTGATTTTAAGCTGTAATCTCTTAAAAATTTGGGACCATGGAGGTTCATCTAAGGTAAGTTGTTGCCCTAATATAAAAAGAGAAGGGTGACTCGATGCAATTCTTGATTTAATCACGTCTGCAAGTAAATGAGACTTACCTATTCCGGCTTTTCCTTCGAGAAGTAAGAATGGGTTGTTCGCTAACTTCACTGTTACTGAGTTAATGAATGCAAGTAATTCATTGCACGCAAAATCAAGATCCCTAAGCTCTCTCAAAGTGGATGAATATTTATCACTGTAGTGGTTGGTTTCACCTGATTGTTTTGACTCTTCTCGCAGCTTCCACAATATCGATTCCGACTCAACAATAGCTACTTGGCATCTAGAAACATAGTCAGTAAATTTGTTCGTCGGAATTTCGTTTAATTTAGAAAAATCGATTTCTTGATATAGATTTACAATATCCTTTAAGGACTTAACTATTACGGATAGTGGTGTAGAAATTTCATCACATTGACGAAGTTTATTTCCTTTTATAAGAAAACTGTCGATATGCGAATAAAACATATCAGAAAATGCTTGAGTCCTTCCAAGCCCTTCAAATACCTTTTCAATCTCAAGTTCTACGTTCAATTCTGGTGTATATCGTCCACCCAAATCAGCAATTGCTTGTCTATTTTTCTCATTTAACCAATCACCATTCAAGTGAAAAGTTAGCTTTTCATCTATAGAACACAACAATAGTTTAATTCGAAAAAGTTCGTCACTTATATCGAATATTTTTTCTTTATATGTTTCTTCGAAATGGAGTTTTTTTAACGTTTTGCAATCATTTATTTTAAGCGTAAAAATCTCATAAAAACGCTCAAGTTGCTTTTGAGTTGGAGGAAGTATCCTTGGGTAATCATTAAACTTATCCAATAACTCAGCTTTATCGGGCAACTCTTTAAACAAAATATATTCATTTAATACATCAAATAATGGCTTAGAGGTATAAAAAGGAACATCATATGTCTTAATTGGATGTTCGACCTCAAACGCTGCAACCGTTTCTAAAATCAGTTGATTAAGCTTGTCTACATATCTTTGCTTGGCAAAAAGCTTCTTTTTGAGGTATCCGTACCCCTCCTGAAATATAAATAGGTCAACTAATTTTATTGCTACGTAGCTAGCCACAGAGACAGGTTCCATTTTTATCTACCCTATATTTTTCTTATCTTAACAATGCCTCGTGTCCTCATAGCGGCAACCATATTGGAAGAACTTACCTCAATGTTTCAGTAAGCTGTTATTTATGAAGTATATGCTATTTTTCCAAAGCGTCCTCATTGCTATTTGTATTATCCGACCGCTTTGCTCGATTGTATATATTTTTAATATTCGTTTACTCTTGGCCAAGCCTTTACTTCTCTAATAAAACATCATGCCGACTAGTTAACTTCAAGTTTACAGTCAACTGTCTACATAAGGTCTACATCAACTTAAAATAAAAAAGCTCTAGAGCAGAAAACAACTCTAAGGCTTTGATTTATATGGTGGCCCACAGGGACTTGAACCCCGGACAAAGGGATTATGAGTCTTATTGCCTTTTCCTTATGAAATAGCAGGTGTATTAAATGATATTATTTGGTTTGAATATGACACAGCAATCATGATAAGGAAATTATATTATGGCAAGGAAAGATAAAGGGAATAAATGAAATTGAAAGAATTGTTTAGATTTAAAGATCTAGAAAACAGCATGGCTTTGATCATTGCTATTAGTGTGTCATATCTATGGATACTATCAGCAGATTACATAGGATATTGGGGGATAGGACTTACAATTATTACTATCCTGTTACCTACAATCTATTATGTATGGTCTTTTAAGAAGGGTGAGAATTTAGGTGAAAAATTCACGTTTTATTTTCTCAACCTGATAATAATGATTGCTTATTTTGGTCTATTGTACAAAGCCTTTGGAATCAAATTACCAGATGGAAAAGAAGCAAATCTTTTTGATGCATTTTATTTTAGTGTAGTGACTTGGACTACATTAGGCTATGGCGAAATTCTTCCATCTAGTACTGAATCCAAAATTTTTGTAATTGTTGAAGTTATGCTTGGCTATATCTATATGGGAATATTAATTGGTAAGTTGCTCGTACTCTCAAAGCTTGGTGAGGAAAAGAAACCAGATTAAGAAAATATATTTTGTAGGGGTTGGGGGCAACTATGGGGGCAACTGAGATTTCAATAATTATCTAGATCTTTATCTATAAGGCCTCAAGGC
>JAHRWG010000300.1 GCA_019090295.1 Cycloclasticus sp.
ACACGGTGTTGACGTTAGCGTGGGTAAACCTCAAGTAGCCTACCGCGAAACAATCACTAAACGCTTAGAAGATAGTTACACACATAAGAAACAATCGGGTGGTTCAGGTCAATTTGGTAAAATTGACTATGTTATTGAGCCAGCTGAAACAGGTGAAGGCTTTAGCTTTGAATCAAAAGTAACCGGTGGTAACGTGCCACGTGAATACTGGCCGGCTGTTGAAAAAGGTTTCAAAAAGCAAATGGCGAAAGGTGTGCTGGCTGGATACCCTTGTGTTGACGTAAAAGTGACACTAATGGATGGTGGTTTCCACGCAGTGGATTCATCAGCAGTTGCGTTTGAATTGGCAGCGAATGGTGCGTACCGTCAATCTATGCCAAAAGCTGGTGCACAGATTATGGAACCCATCATGAAGGTTGATGTGTTTACACCGGATGATCATGTGGGTGATGTTATTGGTGACATTAACCGTCGTCGTGGCATGATTAAATCACAAGATGCAGGTGCAACAGGTGTGCGTATTAAAGCTGAAGTACCGCTAAGCGAAATGTTTGGCTATATTGGTGACTTACGTACGATGACATCAGGCCGTGGTCAGTTCTCTATGGAGTTCACTCACTACATGCCTTGTCCTAGAAACATCTCAGAAGAAGTGATTAAAGAAGCAAAGGAACGTGACGCGAATAAATAATCGCTGAATAAAGCGTTTAGTTAGACGATTGAAAAGGGCCGGTTTACTGGCCCTTTTTTTTGCACAAAATAAAGGTCGGGTATAACTGTTATGAATGTATTAATAATTGCCTCACTTTGGCCCGAGCCTACATCGTCAGCAGCAGGGCGAAGAATGGTTGCCCTACTTGAGCTATTTCACCAGCAGGGTTGGACCATCACCTATGCTAGTACAGCGCAAGCGTCGGACTACTGTTACCCACTTGAGTCACTGGGTATTAGCCGTAGAACAGTTAAGGTCAATGACTCAAATTTTGATACATTTGTAAAGGAATTAGCGCCTGAGTTAGTGCTATATGACCGATTTATGGTTGAGGAGCAGTTTTCATGGCGGGTGGCTCAGCAATGCCCGGCAGCCATCAGTATGATTGAAACGTCTGATCTACACTGTTTAAGACAAGGTCGACAAGTTGCATTAAAAGAAAAACGAGCCTTTGTGATGAGTGACTTACACAATGATATAGCCTACCGAGAGATTGCGAGTATTCAGCGCAGTGATTTAAGCCTGATTATTTCAAAATATGAAATAGAGGTATTGACGACGGTGTTTAAGGTCGATAGCCGTTTAATTCACTACTTACCGTTTATTGTTGAACCAAGTGTTATGAACGTACTGCAGGAGAATTGGCCGAGCTATCAACAACGGGCAGGGTTTATGTGTATTGGTAATTTCAAACACCCGCCCAACTGGGACTCTGTGCAATACCTGAAAAAAGATATTTGGCCCTTAATACGTAAGCAGTTACCTAAGGCTAATTTGTCTGTTTATGGTGCTTACCCGCCCCCAAAGGCTATGCAATTAAATAATCCCAAAGAGGGCTTTTTGGTAAAAGGCCGCGCTGAAGACGCATATGAGGTGATGCAACAATCACGCATATGCCTTGCTCCATTACGCTTTGGTGCAGGGTTAAAGGGTAAGTTATTAGATGCGATGGAATGTGGTACTCCCAGTGTAACAACGCCCCTCGGTGCTGAAGGGATGTATGGTGAACTGCCTTGGGCTGGGCAAATTGAGCAGTCACCGCAAGCAATAGCAGATGCAGCAGTGGCATTATATAATGATGAGCAGGCGTGGGGGAAAAGCCAGCAAAACGGCTTGAAGATAGTACGTGAAAACTTTAACCCAAAAGATTACGAGGAAGCCTTGATAGCAAGAATTAAAATGATACAACAAGGGCTTGATAAACACCGCCAGCAAAATTTCCAAGGGGCCATGCTACGCCACCATACGATGCGTAGCACTAAGTATATGTCACTATGGATAGAAGAAAAAAACAAAACTCTAAACTAAATGGCAAAAATATTAATGGTAGGCTGTGGTGATATTGGTCGTTCACTAGCAGAACGGTTGGCCAGTCAGGGGCACCAGGTGACGGCTGTGCAACGTAATGTTTTGACTGACTTAGGTGGTGTTAAAACAATAAAAGCAGATGTGACCGAGCCTAGGCAACTAGCGGCACTTAGTTTTGATTATGATCAATTGGTGTATATAGTTGCACCTTCAACTCACGATATCAGTGGTTATAAGGCAGTTTTTGAAACAGGTGTGATTAATATACTAGAGGTGCTAGGCCAACACGCTCCGAATATACAAGTGACTTTCATTTCTTCAACAAGAGTGTATGGCCAGCGACAAGGCGAATGGTTGAATGAAAACTCTAAGACAGAGCCAGCAGATGAGCGTGGAAAAATCATTCTAGCAGCAGAAAAGCGTTTCTTGTCATTCAATAAGGGATCTACCATTGTGCGTTTTTCAGGGATTTATGGCCGTTCAAATCGTCTACTTAATAAGTTAAGAGAAGGGGCTGAGATTCAGCAACAACCTAGCTACTTCACCAATCGTATCCACAGGGATGATTGTATTGGCGTGCTTGATTTTTTAATGAATAAGAAAATTGATACAGGGCTTTCTCAGCCAATATACCTCGCAACTGATTCCTCACCAGTTAGCCAATGGGACCTAGCCAGCTATTTATGTGATAAGTTTGGCTATCCACACCCAAAAGCTCGGGTGCTTAAGAAAGGGAGCGATGCAAATAAACGTTTAGATAATATGCTTATTCGAGAAGAAGGGTACTGTTTTAAATTTGATGGCTATCAGGACGGTTACTAAGCAGGCTAGGATAAATGTTACTTTTTACGGGTGAGTTGACTAACGCTTTTTGAGTATTATCTAAGCCTGCTATGCCAGAGCAGAAAGGCTTACTTATCCATAACGGGGTAAGGGTGTAGTTGATCCAGAGGGGTGGAAAGGCCATTTGGCATAATAATTCTCGCGTGCTGACGGTTGAGCTGTAAGGGAGTGCTTGCACCACATGAGTGAGCAATGGTGGAGACTTCTTTGGTAATATTTTGTTGGTAGTTAGCGACTCGCTCGGCCTTATTGCTGGGCACTAAGCCTCGCTGCAAATTTGGGTTATGGGTTGTAATGCCCGTAGGGCAAGTGTTTTTGTTGCACTGAAGCGCTTGAATGCAGCCGAGTGCTAACATGAAGCCCCTGGCGGACGTGACAAAGTCAGCACCAGCGCACATAGCCCAAGCAACTTCTGTAGGGTTGATACGTTTGCCTGAGGCGATAATGCGGATTCGATGTCTGAGTTTATGTTTAATTAAAATGTTTTCAACGGCGGGCAAGCTTTCAGACAGTGTTAACCCAACATTATCAATAAGGGACATGGGTGCGGCCCCAGATCCGCCGTCACCGCCATCTATCGTTATGAAGTCTGGAGCAGACTCTTCACCGCGTAGAGTAATTAATGCACACAGTTCCTCCAACCATTGATATGAACTAATAACGGCCTTAAAGCCAACCGGTTTGCCGGTTAGGTCCCTGACATGTTTGATGGTATCTAATAGCTCGGTAATGGATGAGATGTCGGGGTGTCGATTAGGGCTTATGGAGGCTTCGCCGACAGGTATTCCTCGAATATCTGAAATCTCTTGGCTGACTTTAAGTGCGGGTAAAATTCCACCTTTGCCAGGCTTGGCACCCTGGCTGAGTTTAATCTCAAACATCTTTACCTCTGAGTGGTAAGATAACTCCTTAAGTTTTTTATCACTTAATAGCCCTTTATTATCACGCACCCCATATTTGGCCGTGCCTATTTGAAAAACAATATCGCATGAGCCATCGAGGTGGTAAGGAGATAAACCACCTTCACCGGTGTTATACCAGCAACCTGCCTTTTTAGCCCCTCTAGATAAAGCAATCACAGCGGGTTTTGATATGGCGCCGTAACTCATGGCAGAAATATTAAAAAAAGAGTTGGGTTGGTAAGGGTATTTGCAAAAAGGACCAATTAAACTTGGTTGGTAAGGTGTGCCTTTCCCCTCTAGGGAAGGAAAGGCCGTATTAATGAAAATAATGGCTCCAGCTTGGCGTAGGTCTTTTGTAGAGCCAAAAGCAACGGTAGAGTCAATATTCTTTGCAGCCCGGTAGACCCAGCTTCTCTGTGCGCGGTTAAAGGGTAATTCTTCACGGTCCATAGCAAAGAAGTACTGCCTTAAA
>JAHRWG010000301.1 GCA_019090295.1 Cycloclasticus sp.
ACAGAAGGTCTTGCAACCTTTTTAAATGCGATATGCACGATGTGTGTATACCTGTTCTATAGTTCGTTATGTTAAGAGAAACCTAGAGCAAGTTAATATGGTTGGGTCGTTGAGCGTTCTAGATGGTCGTATGCGGTTTTAGGTTGTGGGCTTGTTGGAAGCACGTTACTAACACCGTTACCTCAAGAATATAAGATTGCCTCACCTGATGCGTGGTCTGATTGGTTGGCCTTGGCAGACAGCAAAGAAAGAATTGCAGTAATTAGTGAAACTGTCGAAAAGGTTGACCGTGTGGAAGAGGTGATTGTGTTATTCGGCTGAAGAATTAACTAAGCGAGCCTTATTGCCCACAGGGTAGGCCTAATTAAGATTCGCGTACCTTACTGGTTGGGTTACTTGGGTGAGGGATATAAGTAACTCTCACCCAAGTAAATCCGTTTATACCTTGAAAAAAGGTGCCGAGCCAACTGGGTTTTAAGCCCCGTTATCGGTCTTTATTCAAAGGTTTTTTGTACAGAACTATTGATAGCCTCGTTAAGAGCGCCGGTTGCTTCTTCAGTAGCATTAGTCGCTTCGGCTTCAACGTCAGTTGCCACAGGGGTTGTTAAGTTAGACGTAGCATCATTTGCCATTTCTTTAGCTGACTTAACTGCTTCGGTTGTTCCTTCTTTAACAGACTCGATAATGTTAGAGCCTGATTCTTTAACAGAATCAACCATGTCTGAACCAGCGCTTTGAACTGTTTCTAAAGCACCTGATGCTGCACCTGTCGCTGCTTCTACAGCAGAACTGACAGCACTTTCAGTGCTTTCAAGCGTTTTGGCTGCCTGTTCATTAACAGGTTCAACAACGCTGGTGCCTTCTTGTGAACTGTTCACTGCTTTGTCAGCTTCTTCGCAGCCTGTTAATAATAGGCCTGCAATAATTGCTACTAATAATGTTGAATATTTCATGATTTCTCTTATTTTGTTTAAACGTACTTTTATCACCTGTTAAACCTTATGAGTAACAGTCAATTAATTATATCAATAATATTAAAAATATGAGCAACTTTCCGTAGGGTTGCTAGGGGAGCCGTCGGTATGCATTCGCTTGTAAAAAGGGACGTTACCTTTTAAGTAGCTTTCCACTATGATTAGTGCATGCCTAGACTTGCCAGAGCCGTTTTTCCGACAATCCCTCACCATATTACGCAGCGTGGTAATCGACGTGAAGACGTGTTTTTTTCTGATGAAGATCGTCTTTTTTATTTAGAATTACTTCAGCATTATTCTAAAAAATATAAGGTCGCTGTTTTAGCGTATTGCTTGATGGATAACCATATTCACCTTGTTTTAACGCCGGAAACTGAGGATGGCTTACAGAAGGTATTGAAACCGTTGCATATGCGATATGCACAGTATATTAATAAGCTTAAAGGTTGGAAGGGGCACGTATGGCAGGGCCGTTTTTTTTCTTCAGCCTTGGATGATGTGTATACCTGCTCTACAGTTCGTTATGTTGAGATAAACCCTGTTCAAGCTAATATGGTTAGCATCGCCGAAAACTACAAGTGGTCGAGTGCGCCTTATCATTGTGGGCTTGTTGGAAGTACGTTACTAACACCGTTACCTCAAGAGTATAAGGTTGCCTCACCTGATGCGTGGTCTGATTGGTTGGCCTTGGCCGATAGCAAAGAAAGAATAGCGGTGATTAGTAGAAATGTCGAAAAAGGCTTACCGTGCGGAGGTGAAGATTTTATTAATCGACTGGAAGAGTTAACTAAGCGTGCGCTTCACTATCGGCCACAGGGTAGGCCCAATAAAGGGTAGCGTCCCCTTTGCCTAAAAGCTATAGTGGAAAACGACTGACTTATTAAGGAACGGATGAAAGAATCACACGTTAGTATTGGGTTAATTAACCCTAAGAGCCCGGATAATGTGGGTGCTGTTTTACGTGCAGCAGCTAATTACCGAGTGAATAAGGTATTTTACACGGGCGATCGTTATCCGCAGGCTATTGAGCGAAAAGGTAGAACTGTGGATATGAGCCGAAAAGTAAGTAAAGACGTACTGTTGTCTGCAACTGATAAGCTGACCGATGTTATCACTGATAATATGAAAATTGTGTGTGTTGAGTTTGCCATTAATGCCATTCCTTTACCGGCGTACCAGCACCCCACCGATGCACTGTATATTTTTGGCCCAGAAGATGGTTCTATTGATCAGAGTATTATTGACCAAGCTGATGCGGTGATTTATGTTCCCACCGTGGGGTGTATGAATTTATCAGCTTCGGTCAATGTATTGCTGTATGACCGGATGGCCAAATCTTCTGTTGATTATGCTAGCAATGCACTGATCAGTGAAAATAGAGATACCAATAACCGTTTAACAGTACTTTAAGCTCATATTGCAAGTGAAGCATTTTCATGCAGTATCTGTTAATGACTATTTATGACTACTTGAGCCTAGAAGGTGCTAAAAGTGATGGTAAGTGGAAATGAAAATACTTACTATGGCGGCCTGAGCTTGGCGTTAACTGCCAATTTTACCTCTAACCGAAAACTGAGCCGCTCTATCAACGGAGAAGTGGGCTACTTTGGTTTATTAATAGGGCAGATTAAGCTCACTGATTTTTGTTCCTTAAGCGCTAGCCATTTCCTTTAAATACAGGTTAAAAATTAACAATGACCACTATCGAAACGCCAACCAATTTTACAGAACTTGGCCTTATCCAGCCCTTGTTAACGCGGCTAACTGAACTGCAATATTTGCAGCCAACACCCATTCAAATACAAGCGATTCCGAGTGTGTTAGCAGAACGTGATTTAATGGCAGGGGCTAATACCGGTTCGGGTAAAACGGCTGCTTTTGCACTGCCTATATTGCAACGCTTGCACGCTGAGAAGGCATTGGATAGCGAAAGCGGTCAAGGCAACTATGTTTCTGGGCTAGTGCTGGTGCCTACTCGTGAACTGGCCAAGCAAATTGCCGATAGCATTAAATCTTATGCGTTACATTTTAACGGTGCAATTAAAACGGTGGCT
>JAHRWG010000302.1 GCA_019090295.1 Cycloclasticus sp.
TATATGTATAGAAATTACAGGGACTTTTTGTTCCCCTTAATAACAAGTTAGGTTTCATAAACCCCAATGAAATCTAGCTCAACTTAATCACGGGGAACAATAGAGGAGAGGTTATGCTTTCAAAAATAATTGTAGGTGCTTACGCAACGCTCATAGAAATTTCACTTTGGCTCATATTGCTTGTTGCTCTTGTTGGTGGTTGGGAAGCTGATGGATTTAGTGGAGCAATTGTAGCGCTAATTGGCGCTTTCATTTTTGGTGCCATGTTTATGGGAGCATTCTTAGTGCTCGAAGATATACGTAAATCAGTCAAAGCAATTGAGAACCGTAAATAGCAAACCTAACAAGGCAAATTCAGCGGACGCGCTAAAAACGGCGCGCTCCGCTGATTTGCAACGTTAGGAATCTAAATGTCATTTTGGAAATTTGCATACATTGACCAAATCATTTCAAGAGTGGCACCTGATTCGATACCACTTAGTACCCCCGGATGTTTAGCCAATGATTTCTTTCAAATTTACATAACCATCGAAGAATTAGGCTGGAGGTTGCTATGCACCTCAAAAGAGAAAAATGGTTATTCCGGATTTCTCTGGGTAGAAAATAAAAATGGTACGGATGCAACCTTGCTTGCAAAGACACTGGAACAATATGAGGTTTCAGTTGAAATCACACATTATTACAAATGTTATGAATTTAAGTACGAGAAAGCACTATCATTTCTCTTGTCTTTTTATATGCAACGTCACCTAATTCATGCAGCAAAGGATAAGCTTCTACAAAGTGTTTTCAACAGAAAAACCCTTGTACGCTCAGAACGCATAGAAATCTTAAATTATCTTGTGGAAAAGACAATTGAGGAGCCAAGCTACACAACTGACCCTATATACCTTGGTCTTCATTTACACTCAAAAAGGTGGTTTTTTCACCCTAAACGTATAGAGCATCAAGCTCATTATCGGCTTCTACTTGATTCGCTAGTAGAAAGCGGCGAACTAAAAAATAACAATAGAAGGTACTGTGTTACGGACATTTGGGGTCAGAGTAAAAACTCTCCTAACGCATTTTCGCTTTCGGCCCACGCTTCTCTTCCCTGACTCGCCGTCCAGTTAATTCAGTGATGGCGTCCTTAAAGTAATCATCACCTAAGACCAAGCCTTTTTGTAGTGACCCACGAATATCATCTACCATTCGGCTATCAATATGCGCATTAAACAAGCCACGATAATTAGCCTCTCGACTACCAGCATTAACGCCTAAGTTTAAATATAAAGGATGAGGCCTACGCAACTTACTCTCTACTCCCATAGCGTTCGCATGATAACTCGACCACCTATAATCAGCAGGGTGCGTAACCATCTTCGATCTCACTGGGTTGAGCTCTATATACCGATAGCAACAGAAGAGATACTCATCTTCCTGTACTAAACAGGATTTAAAACGCCCCTCCCATAAGGTGCCCGTCCGATGGTAAGTGTAATTGAAATAGCGGACATAATACCGCCCAACGTATTGCATCATTTTGGACACTGCATTGGCTTTATGAGGCGTGACCAGCAGGTGGACATGATTTGTCATGAACACCCATGCATGGACATCAACGCTGTATAATTTAGAGGCCTTCAACAACCAAGATGCATACGCTGCAAGGTCTTCATCACTCGCAAAGCAGGGCTGGCGATTATTTCCACGTTGAATAATATGTTGCGGTATACCCACTGGGCACAATCGAGGTAAGCGAGCCATAATATTCCTCCTTGAACAAAATGTCTTATTGAGTCAAACGATAACACAACAGAGATCAGAGATATTGGGAGTTTTTACTCTGACCCCAAATATGATGGCAATATTTATATCGTTAACTATGAGGATTATCATTAATGGCTATGCACAACCCACCCCACCCTGGCGAGTTTATTCTCGCTACTTACATGGAGCCCTTTGGTTTAAGTTGTCGTTATATAGCAGGGCAACTCAATGTGGCAGCACCTACTCTTAATAGAGTGTTAAAAGCTCAAAGTGGCGTTAGCCCAGAAATGGCACTTCGCCTTTCAAAGTCTTTAAGTCGCAGCCCTGAAAGCTGGCTTTCTATGCAAGACGCATATGATTTATGGCAAGCTAAAAAAAGAGTCAAACTTGATGGTGTCCAAAAAGTACATATTAACGCCGCATAACATGGCACTCCACTTGACCGCCAAAAGCAAAGTCTTGCGCTAGATTCTAGAGCAGGGGCAGCTTCATTTATACGACAAATAAATGAAACCAGACGCCCTATTGTCATTACACAAAGAAGAAAGGGCTGGCTGTCGTTATTGATGTATCTGAATATGAAGCCATGCAGAAAGAAGTTGAATTACTTGAAGAAGTACAAAAAGCAGACGCTCAACTTTCTTCAGGAAAGGGTGTTTCTAACTCGGCTGCTCGTTCAAAAATTTTAAAAAGTATTGAAAGTTGAAGGTAATTTGGTCTCCCTTGCCCTGGTTAAATTAGAAGAGTCAACCAAGTTTATCGCTCTTGATAAACAGTCAGCAGCTGATAAATGGCTAAACGATGTATTTGATCATGTAGGAATGCTTTTTCACAGCCTGAAATGGGGCATGAAGTACCAAAACTATCAGATTCGAGGTATCGTGAAATAGTCTTTGATAGTCATCATATTATTTATAAAATTGAAAATGGTATTAAAATACTTACTATACGTAATAGTCGTCAGCTAATAAGTTCAGGTGATGTTGAGTTATAACAAATGGGGCTAGGCGTTAACAATATTCAAAATAAGGAATAATTATGATTGTTTGGAAAGGATGGGGGCTTTTAGCTTTGATAATTCCTTTGGTGCTCTCATTACTTGCGGGAGCAGCATTTGATGCAACATACGGCGAAAACTTTTATAAAAATAGTGAGTGGGCTATGCCTATGGTTCTAACTTTATCA
>JAHRWG010000303.1 GCA_019090295.1 Cycloclasticus sp.
CAGACTACAAGATACCGCCAACCCTCTAATTATTTGCTTCATTCACCTTCCCCTTTTTATTTAAAATAATATACCGTTTAGCTTAACCCTAGCACCAAATTAATAGCGCTCAACTCAGCGCCTTAGATACCAAGGCCTGCAAGTGTGGCAACAAGGTTAATTCTAGCGCTGCCTGATGCCCCTTTTCTGACATTTTTGCCCAAGTCTTTTGCACAATATCAACAACTCTTTGCTCCGAATGTTTGGTCGCAAACGTTTCAAAGTAATAATTTAAAAAAACAAGGCACGACACATCTTCCAAGGTTTGCGAGTCCGCATCTGACTTAAGCTTTCTTTTTTGAATAATGTGCTGAGCCCGACTAACAATATCATCGCTATAACCTCCCTGCACCATAATATCGCCCAGTATCTTCGCATGTGATTTTGCGAGCTCTTTTCGCCAGGTTAAATAACCCTCAAGCCCTGCCGGGAAATCACGCCGAGCAAGCACCCAGCGACAAACATGCTGTGCATAACAGGCCAATATCAATGGATCTGAAGCCGTTAGGTCAAAGGCATTCAACGTTAATAACATCCGTTGAGAGTAAAGGACTTCATTACTGATCAACTCGTCACCGACCATTGTTTTATTTGGGTCAGCATTGTTAGCTTGGTCAATCAGAATCATGCACTGCTGTAATTTATTGTTCATGGGGGCTCTCTGTTATCTATAACGGTGTTATATCTTAATCAAGATTAAAGATATAAATAGTACATTACGTTAATATTTTCCCCAAACAACAATATACCGGCAAGCCTCTCATTTAATACTCGACAAACTATTTCTTTACAGTTAAATCCTTTATGATCAAAAGCCTATTAATATTTAGCAGGTGATTTATGCGGTTGATAGTATTGATATACTCAATGTTAAGCTACTTCACGTTTTTCATCGTTCTTACTTATTTTATTGGTTTTGTGGGTGATATTTTTGTGCCGAAAGCGATATCTACACAGCCAGAGACTTATTCATCGAATGCCTTAGCAATTAATATTGGTTTATTGTTGATATGGGGTATTCAACATAGCGTGATGGCCCGAGGCTGGTTTAAAAACCTGATTGTTAGGGTTATCCCCCATCATATTGAGCGTAGCACTTATGTACTAGTATCGGCTATAACCTTAGTTGCTTTAATGCTGTATTGGCAACCGATGGAGGGAACCGTTTGGCAGTTTAAAAATGAATGGATACAGCTACTAATGTGGGGTTTATTTGGCCTGGGTTGGGGCCTAAGCATTGTCTCAACATTTTTAACTGATCACTTTGATTTATTTGGTTTGCGACAAGCTTGGCTCCATTTTGTAAAAACAACCTATACCGCCGTTCCCTTCAGCCAACACGTTTTTTACCGTTGGATTCGCCACCCAATGATGCTGGGCATGCTTATCGCCTTTTGGGCTACTCCTATTATGCACCTTGATCATTTGGTTTTTTCCTTAGGCATGAGCGTCTATATTCTTATTGGTATTCATTTTGAGGAGAAGGGATTAGCCCATGATTTAGGTGAAGCTTATAGGGCTTACCAGAAGAAGACAAAAAAGGTGATTCCAGCCGTATATTAATCGAGTAGCCGTTCAACCCTTGTGTTTTTATTCTCATCAACTAAAATAGCAACTACTTGCATAAGGAACGCTGCACCAGGAATTTCCTGCTAGGCTTATTCAAGGTCCAGTTTTAACGGCGTTCATTATTAACAGGTCACTGAAATAATGAACGCTGCGCTTAAGGTTTAAACCTTAACTTTGCCATATCCGGCGCAGTTACCCACTCATGTTTCAGTACCATTTACAATAATGGGAATTAATTATGAGTAATGATTTTATATTTACTTCTGAGTCAGTATCAGAGGGCCACCCCGATAAAATAGCTGATCAAATTTCGGATGCCATGCTCGACGCCCTGCTGGAGCAAGACCCTGCATCACGCGTTGCTTGTGAAACCATGGTTAAAACAGGCATGGTTATTCTCGCTGGCGAGGTGACAACGAGCGCCTGGGTAGACACTGAAGAGTTGGTGCGTAATGTTGTTAAAGATATAGGTTATGACAAACCAGAAATTGGTTTTGATTGGCAAAGCTGTGCAGTACTCAATGCGATTGGCAAACAGTCACACGATATTGCTATTGGCGTTGATGATAGCGAGGATCATGAACAAGGCGCGGGCGATCAAGGGCTGATGTTTGGTTATGCTTGTGATGAAACCGATGTGTTAATGCCAGCACCGATCACCTATTCACACCTTCTAGTCGAAAGACAAGCGAAGCTACGCAAAAATGGTACGTTGCCATGGTTGCGCCCCGATGCAAAAAGCCAATTAACGCTGCGTTATGAAAATGATAAACCAGTTGCAGTTGAGGCGGTTGTGCTATCAACCCAACACTCCCCTGATATTAATGAAGCGACATTAAGAGAGGCTGTCATTGAGGAGATTATTAAACCAATATTGCCGGCCGCTTGGTTTGATAGCTGTTTAGCAGAAAACATCCATATTAATCCAACTGGGCAATTTATTATTGGTGGCCCAGTGGGTGATTGCGGTTTAACTGGACGTAAAATTATCGTTGATACCTATGGTGGCATGGCGCGTCATGGTGGCGGTGCATTTTCTGGTAAAGATCCGAGTAAAGTGGATAGATCTGCTGCGTATATGTGTCGATATGTTGCTAAAAACATTGTCTCGGCTGGTTTAGCAAAGCGTTGCGAAATTCAAGTTTCATATGCGATTGGGGTAGCGAAACCCACCTCAATCAGCGTTGAAACCTTTGGTACAGGTGCAATAGACAATGACTTAATTGCCAAGTTAGTGGCTGAGCATTTTGATTTACGCCCAAAAGCACTGATCGCGGCACTTGATTTAAAACGTCCTATTTATCAGCAAACGGCAGCCTATGGGCATTTTGGTCGTGAAATTGCTAATTTTACTTGGGAAAAAACAGATAAAGCCGAGCTGCTACGTGATGCAGCAGGTATTTAATACAAGACATTTAAGGACGACAAAATGACGACATTTACAGATTTTAAAGTGGCCGACTTATCATTGGCGGAATGGGGACATAAAGAAATAGCCATTGCTGAAAGTGAAATGCCCGGCTTAATGGCATTGTGTGATGAGCTAGGTGACAGTAAGCCATTAACCGGCGCACGCATAGCGGGCAGCTTACACATGACAATTCAAACAGCGGTTCTAATTAAAACGTTAGTAGCGCTGGGTGCAGAAGTGCGATGGTGTTCTTGTAATATTTTTTCAACGCAAGACCATGCCGCTGCAGCGATGGCTGACTTAGGGATTCCTGTGTTTGCTTGGAAAGGCGAAACCATTGAAGAATACTGGTGGTGTACTGAAAAAATGATGACATGGCCAGAAGGTCAACAAGCTAACATGATTCTTGATGATGGCGGTGATGCAACCTTGCTACTACAC
>JAHRWG010000304.1 GCA_019090295.1 Cycloclasticus sp.
AAGAGACAGGGATACACCAAGAGCAATAAGTGAATTGCAGCGACGTTGGTCTATTCCCTTGGGGATTATCAGTTTTATTCTATTGGCCGTTCCTATTAGCAGGGTGTCGCCACGTGCTGGTATGTATGGGAACTTGGTAACCGCCTTACTTATTTACATTGTTTTTGAAAACTTAATGAGCCTGTCGTTGTCTGGATTAGTAAGGGAGACTATTCCAGTCTGGCTAGGTGTCTGGTGGGTACATGTTCTGATGGCTGCCTTGGCAGGGGGCTTGGTGGTTAATGCATTGGGCTTTAAATATGTTAAAGAGACGGTTTTTGTAAAAAAATGAAGGTTATTAATAAATATATCGCGCTGCAAATGTTGAAAAGCACGTCGATTGCATTGTTGTTTCTATTGTCGTTGGCATTATTAATTACCTTCACAGATGAATTGGGTGATTTAGGCGAAGGGCAGTACGGCTTATTACAAATATTTCAATACTTGATGCTGATAGCACCTAGGAATTTTTATGAGCTGATGCCAGCGGCTGCGTTGTTAGGTGGGCTAATTAGTTTAGGCGGTATGGCTAATAATTTTGAATTAACGGCCATGCGTGCAGCTGGAATTAGCCGTTTTCAAATAATTACAGCTGCTTTGCGTGTGGGTGTATTACTGATGCTTGTTTCTTTGTTGGTCAGTGAGTTTGTTGCACCTAGGGCTGAACAAGCGGCACAGCTGCTAAAGTTTTCGGCTAAAAATGAGCAAATTGCGTTAAGAACCAGCCACGGTTTTTGGACACGGGATAAAAATGTCTACCTGAATATTCGTGAAATTCTAAACTCATCCGAGCTACATGATGTGAGTATTTATGAAATGACGGACGACAACACCATGAAGTTTTCAACGCATGCCGATGAAGCACATTACATCAATAAACAATGGCAGTTATCGGGTGTTAAGAAAACGACCATTAATAAAAACAGTGTTGACGTGTCAACGTCTGACTCGGAACTGATGGGGTCTTTATTAGACCCAGAAATTTTAGATGTGATTGTGGTAAAACCAGAACGTTTATCGATTAGTGGTTTAGCCAGTTACGTGAGCTTTCTTGAAAATAACGGGCAAGATGCGGATAAATTTATAGTCGCTTTAACCAATAAGCTTATTCGCCCATTTGTTATTTTAGTGATGTTGCTAATATCAATACCCTTTGTATTAGGTGTTCAGCGAGCCGGCAGTATAGGGACACGGATTTTAATAGGCACGCTTATTGGTGTTGGGTTTAACCTAATTGATAGGCTATTTGGCAATATTGGCGTGCTATATGGGCTAAGCCCTGTTTTTGCCGCGTCATTACCATTTCTGCTAGCCTTGGCAGGGTCTATTTTTACGATTCGCCGGATGGATTAGTCGGCTGAGACTGTTTCCAAACGACTCGGCTATTAGAACAAATGTCGTACCAGGTTAATCGGTCTTTATTGAAAAACACCCAAAACACCCCCAACCCCAAAGCAGCCCAAGAAACAATAGCCACTATAAAACGAATAAGGGCCTGCTTCCAACTGATCAGGCTGCCATCTGTGTGGCAAACCTGTAGCTTCCATGCGAGTAAGCCGAGAGTTTGCCCACTTTTAGTCCAAAACCACGCATAAAAAAGAAAACTAACGCCGAGCAAATATAATGAATAACTGAATGAATTAGGCGTAAAGGCTTCTCCATCTTGAAGTGGGAGAGCAACACTGGTGGCGATAAAGAGAATGGCAATGAGCAGTAGCAGGTCGTAAGAAATTGCCGCTAAGCGCCTGAAAAAGTGGGGAGGCTTTTGTTGGTGGGTCATGATGTCCTGCTGAGGTTATAAAAGCCTAGGTGCTTTTAGTTCAGCCCTAAGTTGATTAATTCGATTAGAAATTTGACTGCTGTAATAAAAACTATCACCTGCTGCTCTTAGTGCCTGCTCCAGCTGAATGATGGCATCTTTTGTTTGCCCCATAGAATAAAAGTATTCTGCTCGGTATTGAAATCCTTTAACGGGTTTATGAATTTGCCCATAAGCGATGGATAAAAGGTCAAAGACAGAAGGGGTAGGTTTGAAGTGCTGAAGATCTTCATTAAGAAAGCTAAGCGCCTTTTCCGGTTGCCCATGGTGTAAAAGCACCTCGGCGTATAAAAGGTTGACTGATCGGCTATCGGGAAAGCGTTTTTTAGCTAGCTGGAATAAATTAATTGAAAGGAGTGTTTTCCCATCACGGTATTCATTTAGAGCGTTAGCGGTTAAATAATGTAACTGATCAGGCTGTTGCTGAACCAAATCATTGAGCAAAAGGCGTGCTTTATTAAATTGATGGTCTTTTGATAGTGCTAAAGCTAAGCCGTAAGTTGCGGAATTCTTGATGTTTTGAGTGCCTTGCTGAGACTCAAGAGTTAACGCCTGAATAAGCTCTTCAATAGAGGTTGGGTGGTGCTTCACGCGTAGTTTCATGCGTATTAAACGAAAGGTCTGGGAGTCGGCTACTTGCCGATAAGGGTATTTAGCAGCCCTTGCCGCAGTGTCTGATGTTCTCGACACAGGGGCTGGGTGGGTTAATAGAATATCGGGAACCTTCTGCCCGTAAGAGCTTGATGCTGTTTGTAAGCGACCAAAAAAAGTAGGCATGCTTCTAGGGTCAAACTTTGCAGATGCAAGGTTTTGAATACCAACCCTGTCTGCTTCTGCTTCGTGAGCACGGGTGAAATTAATTCTCTTCTGAGCTTGGCCTGCTTGCACGGCAATTAAGGCGGCAGGGCCAACACCTGGTACTGCAAGGCCTAAGACGACGGCCGCAAGGTTTGCTGCTGCACTGGGAACAGACATTTGGGTCGCTAACTCGACCGCACGTTGTAAGTGCTGTTGGGTAACATGAGCGATTTCATGGGCAAACACAGAGGCTAATTCGCTTTCGGACTCGGTAGCCAGTATTAGCCCAGAATTAATACCAATATTAGCGTTAGGCCCAGCAAATGCATTTATTCGCTTATCCTCAACAACGAAAAAGTTAAACGCACGGTCAGGTTGATCACTGTGTTTTGCAATATGGCGGCCAAGTTGCTGTACATAATCATTCACTTCTTGGTCGTTACTTAAAGGAATACTACGTCGAATACTTCTTAGAAAGGCTTCGCCTAACTTCCTTTCTATGCCTGCCGAAAGAACAATATTAGATGAGTTGCCGATGTCAGGTAGTTTTATACGGTTATTTGCAAGGCTGCCCGTTGGCCAATTTAGCGCAAAAAAAAGCGTAAAAGTAGCAAAGGATGAGCTAAGTAGTACGGCAAAAAAACGGCGCATGGTATTATATTTTAAGTAACCGACTTGAGTATGAAGTAGCCAGTCTAATGGAGTTTAAAAATAAGTTAAATGAAAATTTCTATTCAAATTAATGCTAGCCCTTACCAATATCAAGCGTCTGATAGCGCATGGCATTTTATACAAGCGGCATTAAGCCAAGGGCATGAGATATACCGTGTCTTTTTTTACCAAGATGGGGTTTATAACGCTGCTCATGATGCAAGGCCACCAGGCGATGAACAGCACATTGTTGCACGTTGGTCAGCGCTGCACGCCAACGAGGCAATAGACTTGGTTGTTTGCGTATCTTCTGCTCAGCGGCGAGGGTTGTTAGAGTCATCAGTGGCTAAAAAAGTAGGTGGCAACGAGCATGCCCTAGCGGATGGCTTTCGCATAGCGGGTTTGGGCTTATTGATGGAAGCGGTTATCGACGCTGACCGGCATATTATTTTTGGTGATTAAATGAAAACGCTTTTTTTTATGGTTGATAAGCCACTGCATGGCAATATACGCACGCAAGAGTTTATTGACATTGCCTTAATGGCGGCTGCTTTTGAACAGCACGTTATTTTAGTGTTTGAGGCAGACGGTGTTTATGCGTTGTTAAAACAACAGACTCCCGAGGTTATTGGGCTTAAAAATGTATCGCCTATTCTAAAGGCTTTGGAGCTTTATGATATTAATGACGTGTGGGTGGAAGAAGAATCCATGTTGATGAGAGGCGTTCAACCAGAGGCGTTTGAGATAGGCGTCAAGGTGATCCCCCGTCAAAACCTTACGCAGCAAATGCTAATGGCAGATCAGGTGTTTAGTTTCTAATGCTATATATTGTTAATAAAAGTAGTGCCTCTGGCAATGCTTTAAGCGAGTGTTTAAGCAGAACGACAGTGGGTGATGTGGTACTACTGATAGAAAATGCCGTGTATGCGGCAACACTGGCTGAGGAAGAAAGTCCCTTTAAGTACTTGGAAAAAGGGATTCGTGTGGCTGTTTTATTGCCGGATCTAACGGCACGCGGCCTTACTGCGAAGCAGTGTATTGAAGGTGTTGAGTCAGTAGATTATGTAGGGTTTGTTGAGCTGGTTGAAAGTAATAAAGTGGTA
The DNA here is from genome assembly GCA_019090295.1 of Cycloclasticus sp. Classification (GTDB taxonomy): domain Bacteria; phylum Pseudomonadota; class Gammaproteobacteria; order Methylococcales; family Cycloclasticaceae; genus Cycloclasticus. The sequence goes on from JAHRWG010000304.1 coordinate 4,411, forward strand.
CGCTCATGGTTTTAGAAAGGGCTAATAATATAGCTGTCTCTTATACACATCTGACGC
>JAHRWG010000369.1 GCA_019090295.1 Cycloclasticus sp.
ATATTAATGCGTTGTATGATGATGTATTTCCAACTGTGTTTTGGATATCTGATAGTACATTTGCAGGAGCTAATACTTCCGGATCATTGCTGATAGAAATCGAGGAGATAGCGTAATGAGCGCTTTTGAAGATTTTATCCAAACCGAATTACCATTACGTCCATATACAACCACTAACCCAGATCTTGAAACAATTCCTGTTCGTAGAGGCTCCGGCCCTCGTGAATTACAGTTCATTGACTTGGCGGAGGGCGAAGTATTAGGAAAGGTCGGTGGGGTGTTAACTGGTGTTACGGTCGCCAGCTTATCAACATTATCATATAATCACATCCAAGCAATCTCATCAAATCAATGGGTAATTAACCATAACATTAACTCGGAAAATTTCCTGGTCCAAATTCGTGATGCATTGGGTAATATTATCATCTCTGATGGAATCAAACCCGGAGATGCAGGTGGTCTTGATACTCCAAACAATATTACTGTAGATTTTACTTCTCCAGTCACAGGAAAAGCATTTATAATATTCACATAACGTAACTATACGGAGGGAAAAACGGACGCTTGCGTCCGTTTTTTGTATCTTGCGTGTTGTATGTTACACATACTAATGTTATAATGTAACACTAACAACACTAACAAAGGTACTGGAATGGATTTTTTGAAAGAATTTAATAAAATAACCGAAAAGATGGAAGGAGTGGGAGGCAATTCAGAACCACCACGATATTGGCATTCATTTGGGAATTATTGCCTGAATCATATAATGAGTGGTAGCTTTCGTAATGGAATTGCACAAGGTAGGGTTACTGGATTAACCGGTCCGTCTGGAGCAGGTAAAAGTTATATTTTGGGGAATCTAGTCAAAAGCGCCCAATCAGATGGTGCATATATATTGGTGATTGATTCTGAGGAAGCACTTGATGATGATTATATGGAAAAAATCGGAGTTGATGTGAATTATGATTATAATTATTTGTCTGTGACTACAATCCCACAGGTGATTAAAATCATAGCAGCCTTCATTAAAGGATATAAGAAGGAATATAAAGGCGCTACTGATGCTCCTAAGGTATTAATAGCTTTAGACTCACTCGATATGTTATTAACAGAAACAGAACTAAAACATTACGAGAAAGGTGACGCAAAAGGTGACCAAGGGCAGCGTAATAAACAATTAAAAGCGATGCTGAGAACATTCGTACAAGATATTAAGGGTCAAAATATAGCGATAGCTGTAACTTCCCAAGTATATCAAAATCAAGATTTATTAAATGGAGAGGGATTGTGGGTAGTAACACAAGCTGTCCGATATTCAATGTCACAGATCGCGCTCTTTACTAAAAAGAAATTAAAGGACGATGATGGTACCTTCTCGGGTATCAGATTGGTAGCAAATGGATTTAAAACAAGGTTCACGAAACCTTTTCAGAAAGTAGAAATTGAAGTCCCATATGATGAGGGAATTAACGTATACTCTGGATTGTTGGAGGCGGCTGTAAATGCTGGGGTCATTACTCGGGGCGGTTCGTGGTATACTTGCGGTGAAGATAAACGTCAACAGAAAAACATGGACGCTGAGTACTTCGAGATGATAGTGGGTATTCTTGAACAAGAAGACGACTTAACTCTAACATCCGCTGCCTCTGAATCAGCAGATCAATTATCTGCTGATGTAACTTCTCGCAGAGCAACTAAAGCATCAAAGTTAACGGATTCTAGTATTTCTGAATTGCTGGACGATTAACAACAGAAAAAGGTTTCTATCACCGTCGTGTTGCTTCCTATGTAACACGACGGTGATTGGTCGTTTCAATTCTGAGTTATCAGACTAATTAAATTGCGACAATAATAGTATACTTCGTGTGTGAGATTGTCGTAAACTGTGATACACAATCACAAACCAACTGGAATGATAATGAAAGTCAGATCAGCACAAACACTAATGAAAGACAACATGCTCGTTAAGCATTATGCAGGATCAATTGCATACGGAACAAACCTTCCAACATCAGATGTAGATTTTCGAGGTATCTTTTGTGCTGACCCGATTAACATATTAACACCATTTTATGCAGTTCGTGAGTGTGAAGATAACACCGAGGAAGATACAAAGTTATTTGAATTGAGTCATTTTATGAAGTTAGCAATAGACTGTAATCCAAACGTTGTAGAATCTCTATGGGTCGATGAATCTGATATCACTCACTCAACTCCCGCATATGAATTCTTACGTAGCCATAGACATGAGTTACTAAGCAAAAAGATTGCATTTACAACTTCTGGGTACGCGTTATCTCAATTAAAGCGTATCAAAGGTCATAACAAATGGATTAATAATCCCCAACCAGAGAGAGCTCCTTTTCAGACTGACTACATGACTATGGTCTTCAACCTTGAAGACCATAAAATGTTCAAACGTGATTTCAATCTAGAAGATTTTTATGAAGATCATAGATTAATTCCATATGGTGGTGATGTATATGGATTATACGAAGCACCTGGATATAATCCATATACATTGGAGTCCCATAACATTAATACACTATTCGATGCCGGAGATGGATTTCACACCATCGCGTATAAACACGAATGGTTGATTAGTCTTGGTGAATTTTTAGGTGGTAAGCAAGCCCCCCGAAGGCGCCGCCCAATCGCTATTGTAAAGTTTAACAAAGAACAATAAAGACAGGACAAGGAAATTCACAAGAATTATTGGACGTGGAAGAAAAACCGCAACGAATCCCGTAGTGAATTGGAAGAGCAATTCGGATATGATACCAAACATGCTATGCACTTAGTTCGGTTATTGCGAATGGGTAAGGAAGCACTAACAACTGGGGAATTGATCGTAAAACGCCCTGATGCAAAAGAATTATTAGAGATACGTCACGGATCGATGACGTACGAGGAAATTGTTAACTATGCTGAAAGTATGGATAAAGAAATTCGGGACGTTTTGTACCACAGTAGTACATTACCTAAAAACCCAGACATTGGAAAAGCGAGTAACATTCTCATGGCAGCTCAAAAAATGGTGTGGGATAAATAATACCACACTTCGTGATATTATTTTATATCGTAATAAAGCATATCAAACAGAAACAGCATTGTATTTTGATATGCTTGACTCAGCTGTATCTGCTATCCACACCCTACTTTCTCGAAATCGAGAAGATATTAAGTGGACGGATGTTACTGCTACAGACAAAACAATCACATTGGTTGGGTATTTGATGCAAGAGTTTGATGATTATATTGCAATATTCCAAGGTCGACGATTAATGATTGAAATTCCATTGGAATTGTTTGATTGTTACGATTCTGAGTCTCGTATATCAGCTCATTTAAATGATTTATATGGGGCTCAAATTGATACATACAACCAAGCAAAAGCCCGAGCGCTTGTTACAACAGAGGCCGCACGATATGTAGACGTCACTCCATCTGAGCTCCTGGAGTTATTTGGAGAGGAACTCGATGACATAACGGAACAGGACAATGACGATGATTTACCTGAGCCTGAGCCTGAACAAAAACCAACTTTACATTGATAGGATTTAAGTAACGATGAGTGTGTTATTACAAATAAAAGAGGACAATTCGAATCTATTTGATATATTGGATAATTATGAATCCATCATGGAAGGATTTGAAGATAATTTAGCAATTGAAGGTAAATCACTAGAACGAGCTAATGTGGAACATGCTTCATGGATGAGTTACTATGATCAACAACGTATCGAGATGCGTAGTTTGATGAAGCATTACGAACACAAGATTGAAACTGTCCGAAGTAGATTGTGGGTCGGTTATACAGAAACGATGAGTATCGCATTGACTACACGCGATAAGGATATGTACATCAATCGTGAGGATGCGTATCTGGAAGCTAAAGAAATGTTCTTGCTTGTCGAAGAACTTTATAAAAAATACGAATCTGTAGTAGAATTATTTAAGCAGCGGGGCTTTGCGTTACGAAATATCACAAACGTTAGAGTCGCTGCATTAGAAGATGTTATTCTGTAATATCATATAAAAATAAGAACAACTGAATCAAATGAAAGTAACAATAACAATAGAAGACGAAGTACATTGTAACATACACGGACTAAAACCGGATCACAATAATCATTTTTATAAAGCGTATGGGATCCTAACTGAGTCTTATTTCTTCAATCCAAAATATAAACTTGGCAGTTGGGACGGAAAAATTCGATATTTCCACGCAACTGGTCAAACGCATATCTATTTACTTACAGAAATAATTCCAACAATAGTATCGTTA
>JAHRWG010000305.1 GCA_019090295.1 Cycloclasticus sp.
CCAGCACCGTGCAAATATTTGATAAAGCTCTTGTTCGTAAATGGATTGTTCGGCAAAAATCCGACGATCAATCCACCCTTTCTCAATATCCATGTATTGACTATAATCTTCTGCCTGTTTTTTTTTATTATTCATGTGTGTATTTTCTCCTACCATATAAGGCGTTAGCTCATGTGGCTCCATATTGAAGGACGTTCACAAGGGCCAACGCTCAACCTCTAAATAAAATTCTTGCTCGAAAGAACGTTATTTAGTCAAGAAAATAATACTACACGCTACATATTTTAATTAAAACTGATTTAGATCACATTAAGTTTTGCTAATATTTGATAAGGGGTTTGGATGCCGCTATTCCTCACCCCTTTTTTACAACATAGATCTTTGATTATTAAGGTTTTTTAACCCTTCCCACCGCCGGCAACATTAATTGTTTCACCTGTGATATAAGATGATTCATCGGCTGCCAAAAAGGTAATGGCTGCGGCTAATTCTTCTGGGGTTCCAAATCTTTTCATCAACGTATCTCGCATGGTTTGCTCCATAACCCCTTCCATGCCTCGTTGATCAGCCTCTGAATAAGCTGATGTGGTTCTTGGTGTCGCACGTTGGCCTTGATCCACTCCACCTGGAGCAACACAGTTAACACGCACATTATGCTCTGCTAACTCCATGGCCATACAGGTTGTAATCGCTTCAACACCGCCTTTAGCGGCAGAGTATGGAACCCGATTAACCCCACGAGTAGCGACTGATCCAACATTAACAATCACACCTGATTTTTGCTCAACAAAGTAAGGTACAACAGCACGACAGCACCAAAGTGTTGGCCATAATGAACGGTTTATTTCTTTTTCAATTTGATCATCTGGGTATTCCCAAAAAGGTTTTGCCCAAATAGTGCCACCAACATTGTGTACGGATACATCAATTTGACCAAATTTTTCAATCGTGGCCTCCATTACCTTTCTAGCACCAGCGCTTGTTTCTAGGTCTGCGATGCACACCTCTGCAACACCACCATTGTCTATAATTTCTTTCTGAACTAATTTAGCTTGCTCTTCTGCCAAATCAGCAATCATTACTTTTCCGCCTTCTCGTGCAAAACGTAAGGCACATGCTTTGCCAATACCCTGAGCAGCCCCTGTGACCACGATGTTTTTACCTGAAAATCTATTATCCATTAAACTCTTCCTCTGTTTTTTATATTGACCTATCATAGATACCTAACAGTATACTACCAAGTCAAACTCTTAAATAATAAGGATAAATAATGAGTCACGTTAAGTTGTATGGTTTTCCTATCAGTACTTATGTTCGCTCTGTTCGTATTGCATTAGATGAAAAGGGTGTCGATTTTGAACTTATTCCTCATGCACCTAATACCGAGGAAATGCTTGCGTTAAACCCCACCGGTAAGGTCCCTGCATTTAGTCACGATGATTTTACTCTGTTTGAAACTCAAGCCATTATTGAGTACATTGATGACGCATTCGAAGGCCCTTCACTAAAGCCTAGCGACGTTAAAAAACGCGCCATTATGAATCAATGGATCAGCTATATTAATGCCTATGTTTTCCAAGTGATGGTGCACGAAATTGTACTACTTCGGTTTGAAATTAGGCCAATGGACCAAGCCGTTATTGATGCGGCCATCCCTAAAACTAAGGAACAATTGGCTTTATTTGAAGCGTCCCTAACTGCATCTGATTATTTAGCAGATGATAAAGCAACTTTAGCTGACTTTATTTTATACCCCATTATTGCTTTTCTTGGCATGGTTCCAGAAGCCTCTTTAATGGCTGATTACCCAGCTGTCACTGCGTGGAAACTACGAATGGAAGAAAAAGACAGTGTTAATAACTCTGCACCTGCTTTTTAACGCTGATTTACTTATTAGTAAAGGAAGCCGCTTCGGCGGCTTTTTACGTTTATTCACCTGCTTAAACGAGTGGGTACATGCCAATTTAAAGCATGTCGCTTACGCTAGCTAACCGATTCGCTTTAAAGCGATTTTTCCGAGGTGAGCCGGCAAAAAACCTAAACCTTTTGCTGAATCATCGGCGAATTTTTATATTACCTAACAAAGCTGGGTTGGCCTTAGCCGTTGTTATATTATTAATGCTTATTGCATCTATTAATTACAGCAACAGTATGGGGTTTGTTTTTACCTTTTTACTGGCCTCGGCTGCTCAAGTGTCGACCCTTTTTAGCTTTCGTAATTTATCGGGTCTTAGCATCAGTAGCATGAAGTGTGAGCCTTGCTTTTTAGGCCAAACATCGGCTGCTTTATTTACCATCGAAGAGACTCAGGGGCGTGAACGCTGGGCCATTACTGCAAAAATTGACCAGTGTATTGTTCATATTCCTCATATCAAGCCATATAGTCATTACCAGTTATCAGTCCCCATCGTCCCTAAAGAGCGTGGGCTTTCAGCGCTTAACACCCTGACTCTTTCAAGCAGTTTCCCATTCGATATTTTTAGGGCCTGGAGCCCGCTTAGATTTAATCGACAAATACTCACTTATCCGAAACCTAAGAGTTTTAACCAGCCTTTAAGTATCGGGCAGTTTCTACATAATGGTGATGCTTTGAGCAGCACACAAATGGGTACCGATGACTTTATTGGCTTTTCTCCCTACCAACATGGTCATCCCTTACATCTTATTAATTGGCATGCTTTGGCTAAAGAAAAGGGCTTGATGGTCTCTCAATTTTCTACTCAACAACAGGCTGAAACATGGGTCGACTGGTTTAATTGCTCAGCCACTAATACCGAATCAAAGTTATCTGAACTATGCCAGTGGGTTTTAGATGCCAACACATTATCCATTAATTATGGTTTGCGCTTACCTCAATTAGATATTAAGCCATCACATGGCATTCTGCATCAGCAAACATGTCTAAAAGCCCTGGCTGTTTTTAAGCAATCGCATGCAAACCGTTAACCTAAACCCAAGTTCACACCAATTGCTGCTCTTCATTTGCAGCTTATTAATTTTGCCGCATATCGGCACACTCCAAACACTGTTTATTGTGATTGGCTTTTGCCTATTATGCTGGTCTTTCCTAACACTTTACTTTAAGCAACTATCTCCCAGTAAATGGTTGTTACTGCCACTGTCTTTGGGTTTAGCCTTTTTAGTTTTTAAGTTTCACGGCATGTCGTTAGGACGAGAGGCCAGCTCTTCTTTTTTACTTGTTTTAATGGGTTTAAAGTTACTGGAGTGTCGTCAGAAGAGGGATGTAACAGCCGTTATTTTTCTTTGTTTTTTTGTACTAATTACACCATTCTTGTTTGAGCAAACCATTCTTCTTACCATTTATAGCTTTCTCATTTTTTTTCTTTTATTAACCATGATGGTGGTCAACAGTAGTCAAGAAAAGAGTTTAAAAAAAACTTATATTTATCGTTTTTCAGCCATCATTCTATTAATGTCTATCCCCCTGATGTTGATAGGCTTTATCCTTTTTCCACGAATGATTGGCCCACTTTGGGCTATGCCGAGTGATTCAAACACAGCGATAAGTGGTATATCTAACAGCATCAACCCCGGTAATATTTCTAAACTGGTTTTATCAAAACAACAAGCCTTTAGCGTGCAATTTAATGGTCAATCTCCAGCTTATGCCCAACTCTATTGGCGGGGCCCAGTATTCTGGAATACCGATGGCAGGAAATGGACTCTTTCACCACCTAAAAAACTCATTAATACCGCTAACCTCCCACCTGCCACCGCTACTTATTCTTACCAATTAATGATGCAGCCTACCCAGC
>JAHRWG010000372.1 GCA_019090295.1 Cycloclasticus sp.
GTGGGCATTAGGCCATCGGTTTTGACCTTATCTAACACCATTTTGACTTTATCAGGTTGAGACCGCGCCTTATCAATCCAACCAGATTTGCCAAAATCAATTAACATTCGCTCTGTTCCAACAGAGACCAATGTTTTAGCTGTTGATATTAGTAATTGGCCATTTTTTGCTTGTGGGCAGGGCACATCAACTAATTGGGTTTCACCGTTTGAAATATTTTGAAGGATTTGCTTCATGAATAAACTTCTTTACTATTCGCTTTAGGAGCATTCAAATTATTATCGTAACCATACGCTACTATCGAAGACTCTGTTTCAACAGCTTCTTTTGTTCTTAACATCAAATTCCCTGACTCCCATAATTCTTTAACAGTATACCCCCCCATATTCTGTAAATTTTGGTAAGAACGCGTAATAGCCGACTCATGACCATGATCCCGATATATTGGGTTTATTACTTTGACTTTATTTAGATTTTTGATTGTCAACTTCTCGAAATCCATCAACGATATAAGTACATTCCCGCGATGAATACTAAGCCGCTCACTAACACCTTCAAAAGTGTGGCCTTTTGAAGACATCGTTAAAACTGCAAGTGAACCATCTGCAAATTCATAAGATATAACAAAATCACTTTTAAACTTATTGGAGGTTGCTGGTGTAATTTTAACAGGAAAACGAGATCCCTCTGGTATTAAGGATAGCGTGTAGTCAATCCAGTGACAAAGATTCCCCAATACTCGCCCCCCTTCTTCTGGAGCGAAGTACCAGTGCTCATCTTCCAATTCATGTGCAGCAATAAACCAATTAATCATCATTGGTCCACTTTGGCTATCTATAGCTTTTTGAACCTTTTGGCCTAATGAACTTTGCGGCCGATTATACCCAAGACCAACTGAGCCTTTTGAATGTTCCATTGCATAACATAATCTGAATAGCTGATCATCACTTACAACAGGGGGTTTTTCAATATGCACACTTTTATTATTTTTTAGCGCTCTAATAGCGTACTCTGCATGCGAAGCATGGTTTGAAGCTATATAAACAAGGTTGATCGCGTCATCAGAAATAACCTTTTCAGCATCATCAGTATAGTAGTTTGCCCCATAGGCTTCACATAAAGACGCAGCCCGAGCTAAGTTTAAATCCATTACGCCATGAATCACATACCCATAATTTTTTTTTAGGTAGTGAGCTATAGTACTGTAACTAAAGTTCCCACAGCCCAAAATACCCACATGCCCAGCTACATTAGTTTTGTCTATCACGGGAAGAACAGCATATTCTTTTTTCATATGATACGCTGATCTCACCTTATTCAGAGTTCTTTTAAACCCATACAACCTAAGGTACTTCAATACTTTTAATATACGAAACGATAATTTCGATTGTGTGTAATCCATTTTACTAACCTGCCTAATTAATAACTGGTTAATCTTATATTCAAAGGCACCATCATAATTAACAATTATGCGATCTCTAAATAAATATTCATCTTCTATGATCACACTAAGCAACCACCCGAATCGAAGTGCATGTAACTAAATCCAATATTCATACATACATTAGTAAACAATCTTAGTAGCAAAAAAAATAACCAAAAAAATTAAAATTCGCGATCAAGCTAAGCAGCCCCCTGAGCATTAAAAGATTCGATTTTAGACTTTTTTCTCCTCTTAATGTATTCAACAGTTTTCACTTCAAACAATACGTAACTAATGTAGGAAACGAATATTGCTAAAACAAGACTAAAAATAAAAAACAAGAAAAACGCCCCATAACTACCAAATAAATCAACCCTGTTTGCAAATATTCTTTTAGTGCCAAACATTATAGGAGTATGCCAAACATAGAAGCTGTAACTAATAGTGCCAAAAAACTGCATCCACTTCCATTTAAGTAACATTGTTGCGGCAGGTGACTGAAGAGCGATTTCAATAAATATCAAATAACCTAACACTACACTAAAAACCCAAAGAAGAACTAATTCAGTTTTGGAAATAGAAATATCCAAACTTTCGTGAAATTGAATAAAAAATAACACACTTAAAAATGCCAACAAAGAAACGAAAAATACCTTCGGCAGACGAAACACCTTACGCACATCATTTTTCAAATAGAAATATATTCCTACACCTACGACAAAAAATAGTGCTCTAGGATACACTGCTAGAAAAGGAATCACGCCAAAAATAACAAATAATGATATAGCAACTCTACTCGATTTAAAAAATTTAAAATAAGACAAAGATATGTAAAAAACAGCCTCGTAACTCAACGACCAAGCCACAACTAACGCTGCTTCAATGGGATACACACCTGGCACGAAAAGTACGTTAATTACCAGCAAGGCAACCCACTCACCCCATGACACACCTGAAAAGTATGCATAACCAGCGAATGGCCCCAAGATAAAAATTAGTAATACTACAGGCAAGAAAACTGGGTACAACCGCACACACCTATCCCACAGAAAGGAAGATACGCTAGCATGCCGAATAATACTGTCGGTCACTATATATCCACTAATCATAAAGAATATTTCAACTCCATATTGCCCAGACAGCAGAATATTCTTAAAGATAAGCAGTTCGGTCGGAATATTAACGAAGTATTTTTCAGTTATTCCCGCTATTCCTATATGGCTAAGAAATACCATAAAGGCAGCCAATCCCCTAGCTCCATGTAGAGATAAATTAATTTTTTTTATTTTCGGATCGTCGTTCATCTGAATACTTCCCTTTAACGTACCACTAATTAATACGCCTTCTTGATGGCACAAAAATTTTTAAAAACAACGCCAACGTTAGCAAAGACGGATACACTCCTGAAGACGTTATTGCGACTACTGGTGAAAACAAGATCAATACAAAGTACAATATGCATATGTAGAGGTCAAAAAAATGCATCTTTCTCAGGTATCTGACCCAATAATAAGAACCTATTATAGATATAAAAAATATTGCGACACACCCACCCCAATATCCAAAATCCAAATAAAAGGCTCCAGCCAAAGTAAAATAAACTCCTGGATTAACGATTTCATCTAATATTTGCTGTATTGTTATTAGATCCAAGCCCATTTTATTTAGTAAAAGTGTCTGCAGGTAGCATTGGTATGCCAAAAAATAGGGCGCATTCAAGGGGTATGAAGCTCCAAATAGGATGTCAAACTGGTACATTGCATGACCAATATAATATTGAAAAAGCGCAACCACAAAGTACAAAGGAATGAGTTCAGGAACCTCCAATAAAAATGCCTTATGCTCATGAGTCATAGACACCCCACTTAAATTATTGGAAATAACTCCCAATAAAGCTATAAAATCGCCCCCCCCCCCTATAGCTCTGTTAATAAAAATCATTGAAAATATGTATATTATCGAGAATATAAAAATCACTTTCGCTATCGTACTCAAAAAGCTACTCTTTGCTTTAAATACTTTGAATAATTTTTTGGATGACCTATCAAAAGGCCTTCGTTCAAATGAATTAGCACTTCCGCATAATCTATAAGTAACGTATACAACGACTAGGGCTATCGCTGCGACAAACCGCCCACCAGACAAGAATGAAGTAAATAACCCTAGCACAAAAACCACATTCAGCAGCCTTCTTTGGCTAGGTTTTAACTCACGATAAAAATAAACTTTATAAACATAGGAAATGATAAAAAAACCTGACAATGCCATACCCAAAACACCAGATATAGTTCCTCCTTTAACTTCACTAGAGTCACGCCCCCTAGAAAGCCTTAGGTCAGTAATATTTGCAAGTGAAAATACCTCTCCCCCCATTAACATTAAAAACTTATAAATCAGTAATGCAATCGACACTATGGATAATAATATTAGCCAATTCGCTCTAACATTAGTACTTCTATAAGCATATACTGGGCGTTCCGTTACAGTAACAAAACGGAACATCAATGGCCCCAAAATAGTCCCCAAAAAAAAAGACGTGAAATAGAGCAATAAATATAAGCTCGCTTCGACCGACACGCCATCAAAGGTAAGCAAAGAAAACTCTCTTACAAACAACACCCCCCCCCAAGAAGCCAACAATACTATTGAAGGTGCAAAATATAAGGCTATACCCTTACCTTTCAAAAGGAATACTTCCCTTTAATATCTCTTCAACAAAAACATAAGGATCTGTGATAGATATCAATTCCCCTTCCCGTTCAATTATCTCTGGATGAAGATCCATTGCTTGCCGGTAGTATTGTTTCTCGCAAAAAAGCTCTATTTTTTTACCGTTAACCAAGGCTTCAATACCCGCAGTCCCCGTCCAACACCCAACCACGTCAATATGCTCCAATAATGACGTGGTAGCGACAAAGGGATCAACCAGTACAACTTTAGGGTTGGCCTTTAAATTCCTGTAAAAAGCGCTGCTATTATCAAAAACTGTCGCTGGGTGCTCCTTTAAGATAATCTGTTCATACCGCTTAGACAACTCATCCACTTTACATCGAAGCATATCTTCAAATTCAACTAAATTGGAATTACCACTCCAGTATTCAACGGTCGCCTCTGGAAAATAATGAAGCGGTATCAATATTGACTTTTTGGCAAAATTCAAATCTTCAATCGATGTAAAATGCCTTTCCACAAAAAAATTCATGAACTGCCGAACGGTAGTATTATAAGGAGTAGCAAGAAAATCATACTCGCTTCGCTTAAGTATTTTTGCGGCAAACAAATAGAAAATCAGGTACCGGGCCTTATACTTAACATACCGAATTACCGCTGCCTTTAGCGCCTTCATCCGATTGGGCGCCATATGGGATCTGAAATTGTTTTGCAATTTTTCAAGAACACCATCAACTTCCGTTTTTTCGGGGATTCTATGAGGGTTATGCTCTCCATACACAGTCAATCGTTTATATCCAGAAACAAAAAAACTAGAAACACCATGGCAAGGTATGGCTTCTTTATTAGCTACCTGTATAAGTATATCCATAATATAGTTATCAACCGGATATATCACTACCGCATCAAAAGCATTATTCCGGAATACATCCAAGAGATTACCAACAGCTCGGCGTATCAGAACAAGGCAGCGTTTAAACGGTGTATTTCTCAACACGCGATCACGAAAGATAATATTACGCAGATCTAAATTCTGCTCCACAAAGGATTGAGTTTCTGCACAAAAATCCCAACGAGTATCATTCATGTTTATGCGAAAATCGCCATTAAAATACTCAGAAATCGTTACTAAGGATTGAGTTGGTAAGCTTTTTTTTGCGTAATCAAGCACTACCTTATCAAAAACCTTGTTACGCCGGATGTAAACTAGAGTACGCATTTATTTTCACCTAAGATTCGCGAGTTACCACGCGCAATCTGTAACAAATATAGCAAAATGAGCAAACAGAAAACAAAAGGAATAAACCGTATGTTTTCCCCAATAACAAATAGTACCCGTCATTACTATTCAGCGGCACCACAAAATTTAATGATACTGACACTATCAATGAAACAAGCATCATACCCGCCATAACATTTACACTACCAAGATACAAATGGGCTGAATTCACGGACGCAAGCACACTCGCAAGCCCAAATAGAGAAACCATCAGAAGAGTGGTTTCAAATACTAACTCATAACCATAAAAAGACTCAGCTATATAAGCAAAAATAAGGCTACAAAAGCCAATCACCACATAGAGAATAAAACACTTCTTTAAAGAACTAAATATTTTTTTCTTTAGTATCTCATATTCATTTTGATCCTTTCCAAACTCAACAACATTCACATATGAGAAGGTTGTAATCGCCACTACCGTCAACTGCATTATTGAAAAAGAAAGCGAATAGTCTCCCAAAAAACCTGGAAACTCTTTTTTAACTGTGAAACGGTCTATGTAAAAAAAGAGAAATATCATTGCAGTCGAAATATTCAAAACAAAACCAGATCTAATATTCTGTACGTAATTTAATATTAAAACATTGAATGATGCTGGCGCACCAGAGCCAACATCACTTTTTATATCTAACACGTAATTTATAATGACAAAATAAATTAGTAACGCAATACAAAAAGAAATCAGCACAAAATATTCGACTAGCATCGAATCCAATAATATAACAGGCAGACAAAGGATAAGAACCAAAGACAATACTGGTTTAAAAGACATAGCCAACAAGTATTTTTCCCTCGCTTTAACTACTGTTTCTAACACCATTGCAACAATTGCAGTAAACGACAGGGCAGCAAAAATCCAATTATCAAAGAACATGGCAAGCGCAGCTACTAACGAAGCATGTAATAACGCGCCTACAACGAAACCATACGTTAGTTCGGACCTACTGAAATTTGACTCCTTTAAAGAGGTAACAAGATAACCAGTACCGGAACCCATTAGTGCAAATTGAGCTAAAAAAGCTGTATACTTCAGAAATTCGACTTCCCCGTATACCTCCTTCGGTAAAAAGAAGGGCAGCACCAGAGCCTCTATACCAAGAATGCCAAATAAAAAATATCTACCTGCAATAATTTCAATCATCCGAACAAGGTCACCAACTTGACTTTAAATGCACCATACAATGAAACATACACTAAACAACCATTGGCTAAAGCCGGTGTCTTAAACTTTATAATTAAAAATTAAACGCACTTATACGACATCAAATCTTCAGTCGCCTTCTGAAGATCTTCAACCTTACCGATATCGACCCAATAATCGTTAAGCCGCAAGGTGGCACAAGAAAACTCTCTATCCATTAAAGATTCAAATAAGGTAGGCATGTCATAGAACCCTCCTTCTGGAATATATTCTAACGCTTCTGGTTGAAGCACATAAATGCCGGCATTAACATCAAAACTCAAACTTGGCTTTTCATTGATGCTAGTAATTACTGAATCGGCCCCGGAATATACAACTCCATATGGCACCTGATATTCATATTTTCTTACACACATAGTAGCCATGCAATTTTTCAACGAATGAAAGTCTAATAACTGAGAGAAGTCAAAATTTGTTAGCACATCCGCATTAATTACAAAAAATGGCTCGTTGAGCAAAGTGCGATCAATCAAACTCAGAGCGCCGGCAGTTCCCAATCGTTTGTTTTCAACCACGTAATCAATCTTTACTCCAAATTCTCCTCCGTCACCAAAGTGACTTTGTATGACTTCTTTCTTATAGTTCAAGCAAAATAGAAACTTGTAAAATCCTTGATCCCTAAACTGTTCAACTAAATGCTGCAACATAGGCCGATCACCGACAACCAGCATTGGTTTTGGCGTATTTATTGTCAAGTCCCCCAATCTACTTCCTAGCCCTCCAGCCATAATCACAACAATATTGTCTTTTGATATGAACTCAACATCATCTAACGAAAAAACAGATTTTAAAATATTATTTTTATCAACAAGGGGCATATGTCGCCGATGCATACGACGCAACATTGTTGAAATACTTTCTGGGTGCGCATCACATAACATTGTAACTGGTTTTTTATTTATAACCGAATCCAGTGAGTGCTCATTCCTCAGTATTGCTCGCCTTAAATCGCCGTCGGTCAAAATCCCTTTCAGTTCACAAAACTCATCTACAAACGCGACGAAACCTATACCGCCCTCGTCAAGCGCTTGCACCGCATCTTTTAACGTGCTATTCGGTTTAATTACGAACGCATGCTTCATTTTAACTTCCCCATTAAAAATCCAGCATATTCAAAATCTTCAATTGTATCGATATCCACAGATCGATTTCTTGGCATCAGGTAACAATAGCTATTTTCCGAATAATACAAACGCCTTTTTATAAGGTCATATTGAAATATATATATTGCTCCGTTAGGAAAAACAGTTGGCCGTGTATCTTGTCTGTTTTTCAAACTTTCCTCAAAAATATTCTCAAACCTCCCATCTGGCATCACATACTTATGCCACGACAATGGGTGGCACTCCTCACAATAACTAACAACCGAGTCAGCCGACTTTATTCTAAATAGCTCTATAGCTGAATCAATATCAGCGGCTGTACGCAAGGGAGAGGTGGGCTGCAAAACAACAAATGAAGCAGTATCAAGGCCATGTTCCATATGTAGCCTATCTAACGTATACAAATAATTATCCACTGCAAGGGAGCTGTCTTCGGCTAGCTCCTTAGGCCGCAAAAAAGTATCCTTTACGCCTAAACTCAACGCCACCTCATATATTTCTGGATCATCCGTAGAAACTATCACTTCAGTGATATATTTTGATTTACAAGCAGCTTCGATTGTATAAGCGATCAAGGGTTTACCATGTAGTTCTTTAATATTTTTACCTGGCAGCCCCTTTGACCCCCCCCTAGCAGGGATAATCGCAATCATTAAACGATATCATCCTTAGTTAAAACATGATCGAAGCCACAATCTTTATTTAGCTTCATTCCTATTATAAAATCGGTCATCCCTGGTGCAATACCAGTCCCTGGGCGCTTATAATCTATATCTTCCATGCAGATTACTTCCCCTTTTTTCTTTGCTTTCGTAAGAACAACACTTCTCCTAAACTCTGCTTTTTTCTCATCTGACTCCGAAGCCGTAATACGGAAACTACCCAAAGCATCGTTAATTCGTTTCACTCCAGTTACGATAGCAAGCAACTCATCACTATTTGCTGAAACCTTATGGTCCCAACCTTCCATATTTTTGTCTAGAGTAAAGTGTTTCTCAATAATACAAGCTCCCATCGCCGCTGATGCAAGTGGAATATCGATACCCGATGTATGATCAGAAAAGCCTACCGGATAATCCGGGTAGCATTCCATTAGTGTTTTCATATTATTTAAATTCACATCGCTATCTTCGGGAGGGTACGTTGCAACACAGTGTAAGATAACAATCTGCCTGTTACCCGCCTCCTCTATAACTTTCACTGCCCTGTCTATCTCATATAACTCACTTAGACCTGTTGATATAATCATCGGCTTTCCCTTCCTGGCCAAATAATCTAGGAAGGGATAGTTATTAAGATCCATTGAGGCCACCTTTATAAAAGGTGCGCTCATTACGTCCACTAAAAAATCTGCCTCGGCCTGACAAAACGGTGTGGACATGCAATCAACACCCAGTTCATCGGCATATTCCTTCATTTGTAACAGCTCACTTTCTGAAATTGAGTAGGCATCAACAATCTCTTCCAATGTATAATCTGATCTATCCCTATAATCATCCGCAATAAAGTAATTTTCTTCATACTTTACTCTTGCAAATAACGTATCTTTAGACCAACTCTGGAATTTCACGCAATCCGCTCCTGATTCCTTTGCTGCCAAAATCAGCTTTTTTGCTAATTCCATATCACCGTTATGGTTCGAGCCTAACTCTGCAATAACATAAGGTTTACAAAAATTAAACAACTCTTTCTTCGTTGTTAGCCTCACAGATAATACTCCTTTTAAATAATTTGCATTTGTTCCCACCACAAAGGGTGATCAATAGTTTTTTTTGATTCGATTATTTGAAGATATGCTTTACGAGCATTCTCATCAGAAAAATAATCTTCAAGTCGACTAAAGGCAACATAAAAATTAATATAACGATCGTCAACCATTGCTAATTTCTGGTAATGAAGTCGTTTCACAGAAAAATGTTTTTCCATATTAGATGCTGACAAACAAGATAGCCCTACGGTATTCTTCTCATGCTGACGGTAATAAGTGACCGCCTCATTGGTAAAGCACGCTCTCAACCCACTCAGCAACAACCTAGAAAAAATATACCAATCAATTGCCACAAGATTTTTATCAATAGACATTAATTCGCTATCAACTCGTTCAAAATTAATCGCCGTGTTTGATAGACCAAACAGGTTTTTTTCCAGTATATCATCAATAAAAATCTCTACTCTATTATCGAACCTACAAGATAGGTAATTTTTTTCACCGAAATAATCCACACCGCCAACCAAACTTAAGTCATTAACCACCACATCATATTCAAGCAAATATTTTAATGAAATTTCGATTCTATTATTTGAAAACCTATCATCTGAATCACCAAGTATAACTTTCGAGTAACTACTAGTAAGTAAATACTGTAGGCCAAATTCTCTAATTTGAGCGGGAGTTTTATCAAAAACAGGGATTTCAATTAAATTGATTTCTTTGCATGCTCTAATTAAGGAGATATCCACATCACCATCATTCATCACAACCAAATCAAACAACTTAAATGTTTGATTTCTTATCGACAAAAGAAAATCAGAAAGAAATGGCTCGCAACCAGGATACACCACCGTAAGAAAAGCAACTTCTTTCATCCAAACCTAGCTCCAACTCTAATTTTTCCATCAAAGTCCAACTCGGAAATCTTGATAAAAGTATCTCCTGTCTTCACTATATATTTTTCACCATCGACACCGATAACTGCACCATTTATCCCTTTATAACCAGGTGCATCAACAACAATCTCAGCCCTATTTATTAACACTGGGCTACCCGCCAGGCTCGTGCTTGCCTTTGGGCCGGGATAACATAGAGCCCTGACAAAATTAAACACCTCCCTGCTTGATTGATTCCAGTCAATCATCTCATCACCCTGTTTTCGCTGCGTGCAATACATACCCTCAGGATGGATATCACCCTGCTTTATCGCCTTCACTTTTCCACCCTGAATCATTTTAATAGCGTCATATAAAATATCGGCACACGCTACATACGCTAATTCTAATAACGTTTTATAAGTATCGCTATCCGTGACAGGGTAAGTTCGTTGGATAATAATATCGCCGGTATCTATACCTTCATCAATATAATGAACAGTTATACCAAGCTCGACCTCATCATTAATCAACAACCAATTGAGCACGTTCCGCCCTCGATAAAATGGCAGTTTTCCCGCATGACAATTGATAGCTTTGTATTTCGGCAAATTAATAATTTCTGTTTTAAATATCTGATTGAAACTCATCGATACAAAAAGGTCGCATAAAAACTCCCTCACCATAGCCATAAACTCTGGAGAATTGATATCCTTATGCTTCAAGCAAGGTATGCCATTCTTTTCTGCCATCTTAGCTAAAGTATCATCCGTTGTATCATATCGCACACAGACGAAAGAAATATCTACTGAACCATCTCCATTCAATAACTTAAATGCTTCGTGAGACCAAGGGCCGTCTGCAAAGTAGCCAATTTTAATTACCCCCATCTAGATCACCACGCTACTAGGAATATTTACCAACCGCTCTTCCAGCCACAATGCATCACTTAGATCCCCGGCGAGACAATCGGCAAACATATGCAGCCTACTCATCAACACCCACGCCGGCCGCGTCATAACACCATTTTCGTTTGTTAGCTCTAAGAACTTATCACGCGTCGCCCTATCGGGAAGGATAAGTGTATTTAGCCAATAATTTGCTTTACAGCCTTCGCCCTCTAAAACAAAGCTAATATCACTTTTTGAAAAAAACTCCTTATACTTTTCTGCTAACTCTCGCTTTCGTTCTAAAAACACTGGTAATTGCTCCAACTGTGCACAACCTAGTGCGGCATTTAAGTTAGGCATTCGGTAGTTAAATCCAATCTGATCATGCATATATTCCCATTTATGCTGGACTTTGGCTGTTGTAGTAATATGTTTGGCTCGTCTTGCAAGCGCTTCATCATTAGTAACAATCATTCCTCCACCCCCAGAGGTAATGATTTTATTTCCATTAAAACTAAACGCCGCCAATGCCCCGAAAGTCCCCGTATGCTGGCCTCGAAACAGGCTTCCCAAGGACTCAGCAGCGTCTTCCACTAAAGCAATACAGAAACGCTCACAGACTGCTTTCAAACCATCAATTTCTGCCGGATGTCCGAAGGTATGCATCGGAACGCAAGCTCTAATGACACGTCCAGATACCTTATTAACACACTGCCCTCCTTTTATTTCAGAAAACTCCTCCAACCAGGCCTGCAATTTGACAGGAGACAAACCCATGGTATTCCGATCCACATCAATAAATACTGGCTGTGCGCCACAATAATTAATAGCATTACAAGTAGCGACAAACGTCAGAGGCTGAGTGATGACCTCATTATTTACCTCTACCCCAGATAGCAGCAGCGCAATGTGCAACGCTGACGTTCCATTCACTGTGGCTATTGCATATTTAGCACCAACAAACTCCGCAAACATCCGCTCCAGCTCATCAACATAATTACCAACACTTGAAACATATGTGCTTTCAATGGCATCCAACACATAGCGCTTTTCATTCCCGGCAAATATTGGGGCATGAAGAGGGATAAAGTCTTTTGTTTGGTAAGTGTCGCGAACAAATTCAACAAATTGAGAATACACGGTCCCCTCACATTTTGCTGTCAAGGTATTTCCCCACTTCTTTATGATTAAAATCCGGAATCATCCTGAAAAATAACTCGATAATCTGGTCTTTTGACCAAGCTCTGTTTGCTTTTAACTTGGCTACAGCTAACTCGAACTTTGTCAGCAAATCATTGTCATATGCAGCTTCAGCTTTAATAACTCCTATGTTCTCGAAACGAGCCATATCAAGGGTTTCTTTATCGGTAAAAAATTCCTCAAAACTTTTTTCCCCCGTAGTATCACTGGTAGTAAATAGACAGGGCCACTTGCCTTGTTGCGGCAAAGACTTAGCTAAACTTCTTGCTTCATCTTCTGAATGACATAGATAGGGTACATAATCGATTTGTTCTAAATATTTTACTGCTATATCAGAAAAAGTGGTCAAATGGAGAGACTCACTCAATTTTGGGAAGAATATATCGCGGTTATCGCCAAAGATGCATGACATCAAACAAAGCTCACCAGATTCCTGTGGAGTGATAAAGTAGCGTTTAATATCTTTAGGTGCCACTATGGGTTGGAGCTTTTTAATTCGCTGATCAAAACCATGTAACAAAGATCCATCTGAAAAAGCCACGTTTGCAAATCTTGCGGTCGAAATCGAAATCTCTTCGCTACGACGCATTAAAAACATCTCCATAATTCTTTTTGATGCGCCCATCATATTCACCGGATTTGCTGCTTTATCCGTTGAAACACAAAAATACTTTTTCACCCCACTATCAATTGACTGTTTGATAGTTTTATCTGTATTAAACACATTCACATCAATCATACGCATAAGAGTGAATGAATCTTTCTCGCTACGAACGTGCTTTAAAGCTGATAGGTTTAATACGTAGTCATATTGGCCATCAGCCTTAATAAAAGCATCATATTCCACTGAGCCTATATCTAATGCAAATGTTTGGAAATCTCCCTCAATATAGCCAAGGGAACTACGGATATCTCGAACTAACTCAACCATATTGTTTTCACTGATATCAACAACATGAAGCTTTTTAGGCTGGCGCTTGAATATCGCCTTGGTAACAGCTTGACCAATGGAGCCTGCCCCACCGAGGACCAAAAAAGACGATTGTGAAACAACATCACATAACTCAGCGTCATGTATGCTCATGTCGCCAAAAAATAAATGTCTATCTCGGCCTATTAAATTTAATATATTCATTATCACCTCAAAAAACTGGCGCTAACATATCTGCTTAACGTAGTGAAATTTTAACTGTAGAAACTCAGGTTTCTATATTTCATTTTCTGACATACCATAAAATGAAACTTAATTATTTATTTCGGTACCCTTTTTTAAAACCTCACTCAAAAAACCAACATAACCCCAAATATCTCACCAAAGAAAAAACAAACGCTCTTGTCGGTTTATCTTTTAACTCTGGAACAGTAGGCACTATCAATAATTTCCAAAACATACTGATCACGAATCTCTGCCAACATCTTTGTTTCCGTTTGTACCTCAATCAACTTATAGAAAATCTTCTACATTTCAGCCAAGGAAGTTTATTCCAGTTTTATTGTAAGGTAACCAACGCTTTTATTTTCTTAAGAAATATCCCACTTCCGCATGTGTTGATTAATTTCCGCTATTAACCATTACACCCACTACTGTCTTGCAAAAGAGGAGGAGACCATATACGCGAAGTACTTTGAATACAATGCCGATCAGGAATTGGAAACCTGCGCTCAACAGATTTATGATTGAATTTGAAGAGCGTCGAATGGATTATATTTAACCTTAGCAGTTACATAGAATTATTTTTACATCCTCTTACAGGCTCCTTTTCATTTATAAAAAAATTCCTTAAGAATACCCACATTATTCCAAGCATTCCGCCCAACAAAACAGCCAAAACACAAATTTGCGCCCTTTTTGGTTTATCTTTTAATTCTGGCACAGTCGGCGCATCAATTATTTTTAACACATACTGCTCACGAATTTCCGCTAGCATTTTAGTTTTAGTCTGCGCCTCTATCAACTCATAGAATATTTTCTGCATCTCTGCAAGCGGTGTTTGCTCAAGCTTTGCTTTAAGATAACCAATACTTTTTTCTGCTTCAGAAATATCCTGCCGACGCATATGCTGATTAATATCTTCGACAAGCCACTGTACCCATTGCTGCGCGATATAAGGTGATA
>JAHRWG010000306.1 GCA_019090295.1 Cycloclasticus sp.
GCAAACACTCCTTTAACCCGCATAAGGTGCTGCTAGGCTGTTTAGTGCTGGCTATTTTAGGCCACTCATTCCTCGTTTTTCATAGTTACACGGTTAATAACAGTTTTACTTTTGATTTTTTTAACGCCCTATCTTTGGTGTCTTTAGTTATAAGCGGGCTTTTCTTTATCGCAACGATCACTCGCTCAACAGACTCTTTATCCATCATCATCCTGCCTTTTTTAGCACTTGCTGTTGCGCTAAATACTAACAATGAGACCAACTTTCTAGCCGCACAAACCAATGCAAGCCCCCACCTACAGGTACATATCGTTTTATCAATTTTAGCCTACAGTCTACTGACGGTCGCTGCGTTTCAAGCCATCTTGTTGTCTTTTCAAGAAAGAGCTTTACACAATCGACAGTCTAACCGGTTAATGAATGCCCTTCCTCCTCTTCAACAAATGGAACAATTGCTATTTCAAGCCTTGTCACTGGGTGTCATTCTTTTAACTTTCGCACTGGCTAGCGGCTTTTTATTTATAGATGATATTTTTGGCCAGCACCTTGCTCATAAAACAACCTTATCTATTCTCGCTTGGTTCGTCTTTTCTACCCTTTTATGGGGGCGCTACTTCTTAGGCTGGCGTGGTCAAAAAGTAGTTAAGCTAACTTATGGCGGCTATTTAGCCTTAATGCTTGCTTATTTTGGCAGTAAGTTTGTTTTACAAATCATTTTAGGCTAGCGCCGCACTACTTTAATTCCTCTGCAAAATTAAAAAGCACTCTCTCAATGGGGAGGGCGACACCTAAGCCTTTATTCAAGGCACTTTTATTTGCAACCTTAAGCGTATTAACACCTATAACCGTCCCATCTTCCAATATTAACGGCCCACCACTATTGCCCGGAAGGATTTGCGCATCTGTCGCAATACCGTTTGATGCTACATGCGTTATAACACCCTTTGTTACCTGATCATGCAAACCTAAAGGGCTGCCTATTGCATAGACTGTCGCCCCTTGGTAAACCAATTCCCTCGAAGCCACCTCTAAAAAAGGTGAGGAGCAATTATCCACTGTCAATAACGCCAAATCATCCATTTGGGATACTTTTAACAGCCTTGCCTTTATCCGAGTATTATCTTTCAAACGAAGCTCAAATGTTTGCGCTACATTTGACACGCTGCTAGAAAAGTTAAAGTCAGACTTTTGCTGTAAAAAAAGACGCTCTTGATTAATAAACTTTTCATTCTCGGATTCTATATATGCTTTATTCTGCTGGTACCGATTTTGACGAGTAACATACTCCCCTTCAACTTGGTTCTTTTCTAGCCCCTCAGGCAACCCTTGTAAGTAATCACTAAACGCGTCCAGCCTTTCCCGTTCTAATTCTAGCAACTCTTTTTCGTTGTCTATTTTTAACCGCCCCCGTGCAAATGACGCAGAGTTTTCCTTAATCGCAACACGAGTTTTCTCCCATTGTCGACCGTTGGCGGGGCGAACAACATGTTTATTCGTCACTAACAAGCAGTTTTCATTAATGAAAAAACCTGAGCCTGAGCCCAATTCAGATTGAACAGTTACCACAGCCAAAGTTGCATGCTGAACAGGGTCAGCATATGGGTATTTTTTTGATAAGGCGGCAAAAAGATTTTTCTTTCCTGCACTAAAGTTTGTTGCCCGTGGCAGCGTTTGTTCTAGTTGGCCTTTATTAGGCTTGTCAGAAAATGCCCACGCCCCATCCTTGTCCTGATATTTATAGATACCGGCAACACTCGCTCCTTGAAGACAGGTAAGGCATATGATGACCCAAATACTTTTAGCTTTAATGGCAGTTGATAGCATATTAAACCCTTGCGTTAAAATATTTCACCCTCCCATTCTAAAGTTAAGGCATCCATTAGCATTCTCTTAAATATTTACAACCTGATCTATATCAAGTAAGAGCACTCATTAGCACGATATGATCGTTAATAGCTTGCCATATTAGGCAACATGACACTATGACTATAGATCAAAAATAAAAAATAGGAGACGTTAATTATGAGCGAAAAAACCGATTATCATCAGTTTATAGATAACAAAGAGGGCTGGGTCGATCGCCGTATCTTTTGGGAAGAAGAGATATACGAGCAAGAATTAAAGCAAATTTTTGCTAAATCATGGCAATTTATTGCTCATGACTCCATGATCCCTAATACCAATGATTTTTACACTACTTATATGGGAGAAGATGGGGTTATCGGGGCTCGTCAAAAAGATGGTAGCGTGAGAGTCTTTTTAAACTCTTGCCCACACCGAGGCAATAAATTCTGTTTTGCAGACGAAGGTAATGCCCGCTCTTTTATTTGTAATTACCATGGCTGGAGTTTTGGCATTGATGGCAAACTCGGTGCTTTAGCCAACGAACATGTTTATGATGAAGGCGACATCGACAAAGAAAAATGGAGCCCAAAACAAGCACGTGTTGAAACCTATAAAGGCTTAATATTTGCTACCTTTGACCAAGAGGCCCCATCATTGGATGAATGGCTAGGTGATTTTCGTTGGTACTTAGACATGATGTTTGATAACGATGGCGAAACTGAATTTATTAATGGCAGCATTAAATCTTATGCCAATGCTAATTGGAAGTTTGGTGTAGAGAACTTTATTGGTGATGCTTACCATGCACTTTGGAACCATGACTCAGGGTTAAAAGCCATGAATAATGGCGAGGGTTTTGGCCCGGCAGTTCAAGATGGGTCTTTCCATGCCAGTGTTAATGGACATGGTTGGGAGTTTGGCACAGATGGTTATGCTGACGTTGTGATTGGTGGGTCTGAAAAGTGGTTAAATTATGTTAGAGATATTATCAAACCTAAGATAAAAGATAAGTATGGCGAGCTTCGCTCAAACATTTTTGGGTCATTAGCCTCTGTTTCTTTATTTCCCAATATTTCCTTCTTACCCGGCATTCAGACCTTTCGCGTTTGGCTACCTAGAGGTCCGAAGAAATTAGAGCTGCGCATTTTTACTATTGTTAATAAAAATATGCCCGAAGAAATTAAGCAAGAAATTAACAATGCTTGCATGATGACCTTTAACCCAGCTGGCGTGTTAGAAATGGATGACGGTGAAAACTGGGAAGGTAATACGCAAGTCAATAAAGGCTACCTAACCCGTCAAGAAAAGCTTCACTATGGCTGTGGTATTACTCGGGAAATTGAGCACGAAGAATTGCCTGGCATTATTTATAAAGGTCAGTTTAACGATGCTAACCAACGTCACTTTTATACTCGCTGGGCTGATTTGATGAATGCTGAATCATGGGATGATGTGCCTACGCGTTACAAACCCCGCCATACAAAAATAACTAAATAGGAGCAAGGACAATGACAAAATCACCCGAAAAATCAGCCGGACCTGCTTCTATGGAGCTCACC
This sequence comes from Cycloclasticus sp., assembly GCA_019090295.1. Taxonomy (GTDB): domain Bacteria; phylum Pseudomonadota; class Gammaproteobacteria; order Methylococcales; family Cycloclasticaceae; genus Cycloclasticus. The sequence continues at coordinate 3,405 of JAHRWG010000306.1, forward strand.
TTTGAGGTTGAACAATTTTTATATAAAGAAGCCCGATTTTTAGATACCGAAGAGTTTCACGCTTGGTTGGACATTCTAACTGACGACATTCATTACTGGATGCCTTATCGCTATCAACGTTACCGTAAGAACCATGTAGAACCGACTGTTAATGACATGGCTTATTACAATGATGATATGCATAACTTAAAAAGACGGGTTCTGCGCAATGACACGGGGACATGCTGGTCTGAAGACCCAGCAACCCGAGCATCTCATGCTATCAGTAATGTTGAGGTTGAGCATACCGACAATCCGGACGAGTACAAGGTGTATTCATTGACAACAGTTAACCGCAATATGAATGAAGATGAGGAGCACCTAATTGTCGGTCACCGTACCGATATTTTACGTCGCGTGAACGGTCAATTAAAACTGGCTAAACGTAAAATCATTCTGGATCAGAATATTTTCATGAATAAAAGTTTAAATGTTTTCCTCTAGCCATTAAGGCAACTTTAGCCTCTCCTGATTTCATCAGGAGAGGCGTTCCCTTAAAGGGGTGTACCTGCCAAAACTCAGCTGTTTACCTCCAATGCCAATCGTCATTTTAAATCGTATTTTACTGATCCATATCATTAAATAAATTAATCTAAACGATACAATCAAGCCTAAGTTAACGTTTTTATATGGTGCGTGAATGAGAATTCATGCAAGAAAATTATAATTTTTAGGAGAGAAATATGAGTAAAGTGCTAGAACTTGGTTACCTTGGTTTTAATGCAAGCAATATGGACGAATGGCGTAAATTTGCCACTGAATGTATTGGTCTTGAAGTAGCTTCTGATACGACCGATGATTGCCTATTCCTTCGTATGGATAACCATCACCACCGTATTGCCATTCATAAATCTGATGAAGATGATATGTCCTACATGGGCTGGCGCGTTGCAACTGAACAAGATTTAAATGCTATGGCACAAAAGTTTGATGATGCTGGCATTGAATACCGAATGGCCAGTGTTGAAGAAATTCGTGAACGCCGTGTATTGGGCCTCATTAAACTTCACGACCCGTCTGGCATTCCTACAGAAATTTTCTGGAGTCCACAAGTTGACGTAATGAAGCCATTTCACCCATCACGCCCTATGTATGGAAAGTTTTTAACTGGCTCGCAAGGCCTTGGCCATGTTTTAGTACGTGCAGATGACAATGAAGCAACTTATAAGTTTTACGAGCTACTTGGTCTAACAGGGTCTGTAGAATACCGTATTGCTTTACCAAACGGTGCTGTTGCACAACCAATTTTCATGACCTGTAATGATCGACAACACGTTATTGCATTCGGCATTCCTGGTATGGAGAAAAACATCAATCACTTAATGCTTGAGTATGACAACATCTATGACCTTGGTATTTCACATGATGCCGTGCGTAACAATAATATAGATGTTGCCTTACAGCTAGGTATGCATGCTAATGACAAACTGTACACTTTTTATTGTGCATCACCTTCCAAATGGTTACTTGAGCTAGGCTTCGGTGAAGACTACAAACCACTTGCACAAGAGCATTATGTTGGTGATATTTTTGGTCATGGAATCGAGAAAAAAGGCTACGGAATGGATTTGCCTTTATAAGTAGAACCCGTGCTTAAATAATAAGCTATTTGCTATACACTATTAACCAAGGTTGGAATATTCTGACCTTGGTTTTTAACATTTAAGAGGCTCAAAACCATGGAAAACTTAACCCTTGCCTGTTTGTTCTTTCTTGCCATGCACTGGCTTATATCTGGCAGCCCATTAAGGGCACCCATTGTTAAGGTGTTAGGTGAAAACTTATTTAAAATATTATTTTCAATTACTATTTTTATTTCACTTACCTGGATGGTCATCGCCTTTCAGGCCGCCCCTATTCTAACAACGTGGGGTAAGGCGGAGTCATTACAACCGCTCAGTTTAATATTAATGTTTATTGTTTGCCTAATCCTTCCTACCAGTGCGCTTAATAAAAACCCAACGACGATGGGCTTATTCCCTCCCGATCAGATCACTGCCCGAGGCATGGTTAGAGTTACTCGGCATGGCGGGCTTATTGGGCTTGGTTTATGGGGCTTAGCCCATTTTATTGTCAATGGTGATTGGGCATCGCACCTGCTCTATGGCACCATTGCATTTGAAGGCCTAATTGCCCCTCTAAATCTTGATCGAAAATATCGAGCACGTTACGGTGAAGCTTGGGAAAAATTTAGCGCACAAACATCTTACCTTCCTTTTGTCGCCATTTTAGCTGGCCGGAACAAGCTGGTATTTAGTGAAATTAGCAAATGGGGACTTCTGATAGGGCTCGCTCTTTTTTGCACGCTTTTGTACTTTCACCAAACTTGGTTTGGCTCTAACCCCTTAGCCTTTTTGGGCCTGTAACAAAGGCTAGGCCAATAAAGCATTAATTCTGTCTAAGTCTTGCTGCGTATCAACGCCTGCCTCTGGTGCTTGCGCCACGGCAGGAATAAATATTTTTTCGCCCATACTTAAAATTCTTAACTGCTCTAGCGACTCTACTTGTTCAAGCGCACAAACAGGCCAAGTAATGTAACGCCTTAAGAAGCCCGCTGTATAACTATAAATCCCGATATGTCTAAAGTGGACACCCTTAATATTTGAAGGCGATGATGGGAATGTTTGCCTATCCCAAGGGATAGCTGCACGACTAAAGTACAAAGCATACTCATGTTGATCCCGTACGACCTTTACTGCATTGACATTTAATATCTCATCAATACCGTCAATAGGTGCACAAAGGCTGGCTACTTGAGCTAGCTTTTGCTGCATTAATGCTAAGGCGGCTTTTTTGATTAATGCTGGTGGTATGAGAGGCTCATCACCTTGGCAGTTCACAATAACCACCTCATCAGACCAACCTTTTAAATTAGCCACCTCGGTGATCCGTTCTGTTCCGCTAGTGTGTGATGCTGATGTCATCACCGCATCAAAGCCTGCCTGCTGGACACAGCTTAGAATACGCTTATCATCGGTAGCAACAACCACTTCTTCAGCACCCGCTAAGGCAGCCTTTTCACAGACATGCAAGATCATTTCCTTGCCTGCTATTTTTAATAGTGGCTTCGCTGGTAACCTCGATGATCCATAACGCGCAGGAATAACGACTTTAAACAAGTCCTTCATTTACTTAACCAGCTCATCAAGCTGGTCAGACGATAACCTACGCGCCTGCTCGACTAACATAACTGGAATGTCATCACGGACAGGGTAGGCTAAACGGCAAGCCGAACAAAGCAACTCTTCCGTGTCTTTCAATTCAGTTAGTGTTGACTTACAGGCTGGGCAAGCCAGTATATCCATTAATTTTTTATCCATTGTCTCTCTCTTTTATCAGCGTTAGCAACGCTAAGCCAAATGCCTCTGGCATCACTGCTTTAATGGGCACATACCAGTGCTTTTCATTAGCAATGGCTGTGCACTTAACCGCGTCTTTTTCTGTCATAAAAATATCTTTTCCATCATTGAAGTTAATATCGCTAGATTGATACTGAAAGTGGTCAGGAAAAGTATGTGGAATAATGTTTAAACCAAATTTCTTCAAATGTGTAAAAAACCGTGAAGGGTTACCCAAAGCAGCCACTGCATGATAAGCCC
>JAHRWG010000356.1 GCA_019090295.1 Cycloclasticus sp.
AGAGCCTGCCCCGTGAAACGCTTTGGGCATTTTGAGCTTGATTTTAACACCGTAGATGGCTGAGTCAGTAGAATTTCAACAGCCTGTTAATGGTCACACATTCTTATCCTGGCAGACTGTTGAAAACATACTGGCCAAGCTATCTGCGGCATTAGAAACAAGAGAATTAAGCAGAACTGCTCTGTGAAATGCTTTACTGATTTTGACTCCCTTAGAAAGCCTGTCAGCAGACCCTCAATATCCTGGCAAAAACCTCGTGTTTCATCACAAAAATACGAGGCGGAATAGTTTTTTCTTACAAGCTGAGATCCAAAGAAATACTGTCTTGGTTTTCTTCAGATAAAATCATCACATCACCGGCATATTCCATAACACCCTCTTCAGTAAAACTAACTGAAGCGGTACTACTCACACCCATGAAATTTATATCGCCCCGTTTTGATGAAATACGGATATCCAGATCATCCTCAGAAACACCCGAGACATAGGTTTTCGTTCTTTTTTCTATTTTTCCTTTTCCATTCAAGCTGTTATAACTCAACATCTTAGCGGACAAAACCTTTAAAAAGGATTTTTCAGCGTCTCTTTCATCAAAATCTGTACTATGAAAAGAGTAATCAAAGCACGCCACACTTTCCGTAATGTTATTAACAGTAACCGTACCAAGATCAACATTAAAAGCATCAGATATTTTAATCAAGGTCGTAAAACCCTTTTCAAGTTCTTCACCGTAATTGATCACATACTCGCTTACAGTAATTTTAGTATTTGAATGAATGACAGCCGTAGCAGTTTTGCTCAGGGTATCGCCCCTTGCGTAAGAAAAGGCATAGTCCTTGAGATTAAAAGAGTCACTATTTTGACCCAACTCATACTCCAATGGTGCATCATTCTCCCCACATCCAATAAAGGCTATCTTGCCATAATCTTCACTTATCTTAACCTTAACAAGCTCGATACTTATGCCTTCTGAAGTAACGCCCTTATAACGCTCACCTGCATTCACCTTTTCTTTTAAATACTCTACATAGCTGACGGCTACCCAGGTGCCACCCAATGATCCAGTACTTACATCAAATTCTGTCGACTCAAGTTCAGCGATAAACTTTTCAGCCTGAACTCCCTTACCAAGATTCAGGCTTGGATCGCTGTCATCCACCGAAAATCCGCTGAGAAACACAACAAATGAAATGACAACAAGATATTTCATAGGCTTTTGCAACATAACAACCCCGCACTGATTAAATTTTGAGCTTACTATTACAGAAATAGATGACATCTTCTAGTTTTTTATGGAAAAATGTCGCGAAAAGCTATTGCGTAACAAATACTTTGCGAAAACGTATTGTTGAATATCAAAGACTGGATAGATTATCAGCAATAAGGATGCGGCTATTTTAATCGATTAATCTGTTATGCACTCCGAACTTAAATCAGCGAGTTAAACCAATATTCCAAGCAAATAGTCAAACCCTTCTGATGTGATGGAATTTGCTTTCTTCCCTCCCCTTCTTGAATAAACAGCATCAGCGAACGCCTGTTTTTTCTTCTGTAGCTCAATAATTTTTTCCTCTACAGCACCTTCTTTCACCAACTTATAGAAAAACATCTTCACGTCGATCGACACGAAAAGTTACGTGATAAAGTTCGCCCGCATATTCAATTCGCAGTGGTCTAACCATGGTTTAGAAAATAGTGGTCAGGATATGTTAACGCAAGACCTGACCCATTTTTCCCGTGGCCTTTTGTGACCCTGCTGCAGTTTGCAGGTTTAGCAAGCCGACAAAGCTGTGCCTATTTTAAACACTTAGAAAACCGCTGAATCATCTCTTCAATAAAGTCTGACCCCTTTGATTGTCATGGTAATAGACACCTTATTCACTGCGTTATCTGGATTTTAATATATTAATTCAATACTTGACCCCTATACCCACTTGACCCCTATACCCAGATACCCTCGGCTACCCGATTAGCGCTTTACTTCAACATCATACGTATGGAGTCATCATTTGTATTTAGTAAGAACAGTTTTTGTTTGTTTGTTAGATTTAAGTTCTTATTTTCTACAAGTTCAGCTGCCTGCATTCTTAATGCTGCAGCGTTATTGTGACTGGATTTTGCAGCAGATACTAATGAGGCTGCTTGTAATGCTCTAATATTGTTATTATCAGGGTTTTCAGCTAGCGCTATACCTAATTGCTCTGAAGCATCACTAAAATCACCAATTGCATAATATGCCGCACCTATCGCTTCCGGTGAAGACGTTGCATATGCATACGAACCTGTAATTTCATTTAGGACGGTTGATATTTCAGCTTTTTTCGAATCTGATATTTCTTTAAAATTGAGAGACCTAATAGATGCTGTAATCCTTTCTAATAATTGCCCATCACGCCATGACTTCTCATATTCTTCATATTTAATTCTGAGTGATTTAACTTTTTTATTATCGCCACGATTTTCTGCTGATGCAATTTCATCTTTAAAGCTCAATGCTACTTGCGTGTGTTTATCTAATGGCTGCTTGAACAAATCAGCGTGGTACGCAGTGTATGCACCAAAACTACCAGTTCCTGTGCCTACAATCGATAAAAATATTGCAATATTATTTTTCATTTATTATTCCTGCGCTAACGCCCACATAAACGGCGGAGCGTCAGCGACGTCCAGCGCAACGTAGTGGAGCGATGTTTGATGTGCTTGTTATAAGTCATTTTGCTAACTTTCCAGAAACGGCTTCTTCTTTAGATTTGTCCCACTCTTGCTTGAGGATCAAAGGGGTCAGAGTAATTGATATGAACAGCGCAGTCAGAAATATCAATTACTCTGACCCCTTTGGTTTTCGGGAGCGAAGCGACCAAATTTTCCGTAGCAGCACCTTGTTATGAGTTTTAATTTTTATAAGTGCTATTACAATACGGGTGAGAAAGCTGTGCATTATTCACACTACCATCCCCTCCATCTTCCTTACGAACTTTGTGATCAATAGAGATTGATTTTTGATGGAGTATTCCACCGCAGATATTACACCTTGGTGCATTACTTATAGCCTCAGATATATATGCTGCACTTTTAGTTGTTTTTGAAAACGATGATGAGGTTGTCGTCGACTGATGAACTTCTTCCAAATTGATGTATGAAAACTCTTGCGTCTTACCTAACTCAGTCAAAACATTATCTGCACTGGTTTGCAAAGTGAGTTTTTCAAGGATTGCATAAAAAAACTTAACTAGAGGCACAACGGCCTTATTAGCTTGCCGAGCTTTTCTGACTATTTGCTGAATAACCATGTCTGATTTAATCATGGTGCTTTCAAAATCTTTTCGATTCTCAGTGAAAACATCCAATTTATTTGAATCTACAAGTTTTTTTGTAAAAACAATTATTGCGTGAAAACAACTAATCCTGAAGTTTCCAGATTGGCTGTAGATATAAACCGCAGGATGTAGGCCTAACGATGACGGATGAATATCATTAACTCTTTGAAGTGACTTTCGTATCTCAACAAGCGCCTTAAAGGTTTCCTTCCCACTTTGATCTTCATCCTTAATATTAGCCCCAAGCAACTTTACTAACTCAAAAACCATAGACAATGAATTACTTGCATGGTTTTTACCACCTAAAGGTAGGTCTAAGGTTTTTATTGGCGTAATTAACTCTGGCTTGAAAATCAAATTATTTATTGTTTTTGCTTCACTCTGAATTTTTTCTGATAATTCAGGTGCAAAGACATTCCAATACTTATAGCCTTGGCCACCACGTAAAATAGCCCTTGAGCACAATCCAGCAGGCATTCTTCTAGCTTCCAAGATCGCAATCTCAGTATCACTAATAGGTGTAGACTTCTGGTTAATTTTGAAAAAACTACTTTCGGCTTTTTTGGAATCCCCATCCACCCATTGTAATTGTAGAGCTCTTGTACCAAAATTCTTAAGCCTTTTCTTTACATGCTCAGCGGCGATCTCTGGTTCAAATAGTGCGTCTTTAAAGTCTTTAAATGAACCAATATCTTGATTGATAATTTGACGAGCTTTTTTTGCCGTTTCTATCTGTTGCTCAGGTATCGCATTATCGAAAAATTTTCTAGAAATTTTACCGTCACCGTAATCATCGTTAACCCATGCCGCTATTGCACTGATCCTGTGCGCGCCATCAATCACAAATGTATAGCTATCGGCATATTTCCATAAGATTATTGCTGGAACCAAATCGCCATCTAAGAAACTCTCGACAAGATCCTTAACCTTCTCTGCATCCCACTCATTTGTTTCCCGTTGAAAATCTGGTTTCCTCAATGAAGAAAAGAAAAAGCCTGGAATTTCAAAATCACCATAACTGAGTGTCGTTTTATGCGGACCTTGTGAATTATGAGCTTGATCTTGAACCTCAAAATCATCTCTTCCAATTAGAGCATCTAAAAATAATTTCTGAGCCACTTAGTATCCTTGTTCGTGATCGATTTTACTCATAACAGCTAAGTTTCCATCACCCGACGCAAAACTTCGCGTCACATGACGTATTCTAGCAAGCAGAACAATGCTTAATCACTTTTTCTCTATAAAAATCAACATCATACAAATTAAAGCTTAGAGGTCAAAGCCCACATTCAATGAGTAAGTGCACCACCCGCTAACCAATAGCATTATATTATAAAAAATAATACGACTAACGCGCTCTGCTTGTTGGCCA
>JAHRWG010000358.1 GCA_019090295.1 Cycloclasticus sp.
TCGTCGGCAGCGTCAGATGTGTATAAGAGACAGCTATTAAAGAGAAACAAAATGCAAATATTAGTAACCAAATCAGTTTATCATATATCAGCTAACGAAAATAAAATTGATTGTCCAATCGAAAGAAAATTGGTAGATGATGCAACTAAGATGATGGGTGATATAGTTGGCGAAAAATGTTTTAATGGTTGTGATGATGAATATGAATATTATAATACTTTAGGTTCAAATGATTACACGATTAACGAAATAAAAGAATTCTTTAGAAATGTTAAAAAAGAATTAAAATAAACAGTTTACTTTAACTGAGACTATGATAATATAGTCTCATTATAAAGTTAATTATTCTAAAACAACACAAAAGGTAATATCATGAAAACTTTAAATCAAGAACGTAACCAAAACCGTAATCGTCTTAGTAAAGATGATCGTAAAAAAGCTAAGAACTTTCGTAACAGTCGTAAAAACCGTCATAATGAAGGTTAATATGAAAACAGTTCAAAGTGTTCTTATTCGTTTTGTTGGTCAAAATACCAAATACGAAAAGCGAGATGGAACTTACGCTTCAAATATAACTTTAGAAGATTTTGTAGAGTGGGACGAGATGTCATATCGTGACTTAAATACCCATCTCAATGTTACTATCAAAAATGGTTATATCTTTCAAGACGATCACCCTCTGAAAAAGATGCGTATACTTACATTAACAGCCAAGGGTGTTGAATATTTCGAAGCAGATATGGACGGTTTACCAAATCCACCATTGCAAGATATAGAAATATCTCGTAAAGTCGAAAGAGTTAAAGTTACAAGTAGAACTAATTGGGTTCAATTAGAAATGAAAGATGGTAATAAGAAATTTTTACCTGAAAAACTCGTAACTAAGAAACTTTTGGAACCTGCACTATGGGCTACATTCACTCGTAACGAATTCATGGACCAAGATTTTTTATTCTATGAAGTTGATACTAAAGTTGATACTAAGCTCCATCCAAATAAAGAGAAAATGCAAATGTATCTCAATGAATATTACGGAGAAGACTAATGTGTAAACAATCAGAAATAGATAGAGTTTTTATTAACATCGCAAAAAATTATTCTGAATTTTCTAAATGTGTATCATTTCAAGTTGGTTGTATCATTGTAGATTCTAAAGATAGAATCGTAGCTAGTGGTTGTAATGGTAGTCCAAAAAAATTAAAAAATTGCTGCGATCAGTTTCCAGATTATCAAAGTAAAATGCAAATGTTATGTTTGCCATATTCTGGGCGTGATGAGGAAGCCATACTAAAATTACGGACAGCGCATCGTGAATGGTCAGCAATAAATGAAATCCATGCTGAAACCAATGCCATTGCTCATTCGAACAGAGACGACTTGGTTGGAGCTACGATGTATTGTACATTACAACCATGTCCTGCGTGTTCAGTTATTATAGCTGGTACTGGCGTAAAGCGAGTAGTTTTTGATAATTATTATGATCATGCAAATGAACGAAGTGAAGAAGTGTTTCGCGAAGCTAATATTGAATGTATTCAATATGGTAAAAATACAACTATAATTAACACTAAATAGTTTACTTTAACTGAGGTCTGTTTATAATAGACCTTAATATAAATTAAACTGATGGAGAACAAAATGAAAACACTAAATTATGGAAAAAGTTGGGCAAATACAGGTGATCAAAAATTAGTTTTTGGTGCTATTATGTTGGCTATATACGGAACTGGTTCGAACACGTTCAAGATTTCAGAAGTTATCGAAGTCTGTCCAGCGGAATTATTTCAAAATCGTGATAATGCAGCAATTAAGCAATACATTAGACGTTGTGCAGATTCAAGTAATTCTGTTGCTCCATCTAGAAGAGAATTTAATAAATCTGAACATATGTATTCTAATATTCGTACTGCTTTATTAGAATATGGATTTGTTTTTCAAGTTAAAGATTGGACTTTTAGAAGCGAAGGCTTTGAAAGGTTTAAAGCTGCAGTCGAAAATGATAAAAAACATAATTCTGGTCATGTTGTTGCAGATTCTGATGACATAATCAGTATGAATCATGAGAAACCTGATGGTCCAGAAAACGAAGTAATCGTAGATTCAATTACTAGAGTTTGGAATTGGTTTAAAAAATTATTCGTGAGTCTGTAATGAATACAACATTAATTCTCAAGAAAGATAGTTCGTATTTTGGTTTTGAATGGAATCGTCCAATCCGTGATCATCAAATTCGATTTAACAAATATGAAGGTTTATCTTTAGAAGAAATATCTAAAAAATATGGTAATATTTGTGCTCAACATGTTTACACTATGGCAGCCAGACATGGAGTTGATTTAACTAATCCAAAATTAAATATGGATGAACTAAGATATGAGACGATTATAAATATCAAGTTTGAACATAAAGATTTCAATCAACGAAAATGTTGGGAATTATCTGTAGTATCTGATAAAAATTCAGTACATGATGTATCGAAAGTTATTAGGCGGGGTTTTGTTTATAAAGATTTCGTTGGATGGGACTTATTATTAGATGCTAAAATTAAAGAATGTTTTGGAGACATAATAGCATGAAACCTACAAACAATTGCCCAAAATGTGGGCTACACCAAGCTAACTTATTTAATGAATGTCCAAATTGTGGATATCAATTCAACCATCGATTATCAACATCAATTAGTTGGATAATAGTAGTACTAGTTTTAATTCAAGTTTTATAATAGGAGAAAAATATGCCAGCAGTAAATATCGGGTTATCGGAAGAATTAAGTAAATTACCAAAAGCTCAAGCAGTAACAGTCGAACAATTAGAAATTGTAATTGGTGTTGTTAATACGAATGCTCATTTATTTGTAAATGAAATGAATGCAGTTAAGAAGCGTTTGAATAAAATGGAAGAATCAGTTCATGGAGTATTGCAGTTACAAGCACAAACAAACGAACATATTAATATGGTTTGCAACATACAAGAAACTTTAAACGAAGAAATCTTAAAAATAGATAAAGATATGGATGAACTTTATCTAGATATCAATAACATCGCATATAAAGCTGGCGACAGTCGTCTTGGAAAGACTCATGTATATGGTCGTGCTAGTAAAAAATCTGAATATGGAAAACAAGTCCCATATGAATTTGTTTTTCAAAATGTAAATATGTAAATAGAAAAATCCGGCTAATGTCGGATTTTTTTTTTGTTTTTATTTCAAATAAACGTTTACTTCTTCTACGGTTAAGATATAATGGTTCTATCAAGTAGATAATCTACTTAATACAAAACCTTAAAAAACTTGGAGAATACAAAATGTTAAAATTATCAAACTTAGTATCAGAATTAGCTCAAGTACAAAACGAAAACTTATCAATGGTAGATTTAGTTACAATTTATAATAATGTTTCTGAAAAATCTGTTAAGAAATTCACGAATAAAACTGTTGCAGTCGAACGTACAATTAAAGCTTTAGAAGTTGCAATCGACGAGTTTCCAAAAGAAGAAACTTCGAAAGAACATAAAGAAGCAATCAAAGATCAGTTAAAAACTAAACGATCTAAAACTAACATCGCTAAAGATAAAATTGCCGAAGTTAAAGCGTTCTTAAAAGAAAAACTTGAAGGTTATGTTATTCGTCAATGGCATTTCGAAGGTACAGATGGTAAAGCAATTCAGAATGGCGAAGAAAAACTTGGAGTTGCAAATACATTTCGTGATGTTATCTTCATTAAAAATGGTCGAGACTTAGTTAAAATCGTAGTAATCAGTCTAGAAGGTTTAGCTTATATCGATGGTAAAGTATTATCAAATGAAGATATAGTTAAAGCAATTCCAACAATCGAAAAGTAAAAATAAATCGTTTACATAATTTGTAAGTCTGTTTATAATAGACTTACAAATTAAAACTTAAACAAATTGGAAATATTATGTACACTTCAGCAGAAAACAAATGGTTTGATTTATTATTCTCGCAAGAGCATATCGTTGAGCAAAAAGTTAAAACTACTAGAGTTATGCATAATGAAAAAATTTATCATGATGGTAAAAAGGTAGCAGAGTTATTTATCTCTGGTTCAGATTCGCTTTACACATTTAGTTAGGAGAAAATATGGAAAGGCGTGATGATTTATATCCAGAAAATTTCAGCGAAAAGGGACAATATAAATTAGCCAATTTAATGGCACATGGCTACGAATTAACAGAAGTTGAATTTGGTGTCAGAGTTGCAAGAAATAATGATGTATTAATAATATTACCAAATGGCGAAGTATTTAAAAAAACAATTTATTAATGGAGAAAAAAGTATGAGTATCAATTATACACGAGTAGAACGTAAATTCATTTTGGAGTACATGATCCGCAATATTGGTCATAAAAGAACGGAAGTAATACATAAACTATTATCTGAAGTACTGTTTCCAAGATTTGCTATTTGTGGTATTACACCAACAGTCATGGTTAGTTTAGCAAATCAGATGCGACGAGCAGAAGCATCTGTTAAAGGTGTATATTCCAAATCTGATATTAGTCGGCATGTTGTTGCACAATATCGAGAGCTGTGGAATGAATTAACGGATGACAATTTAGATGTTAATTTATATGAACCACAGCATCAGTTTGTAATTGTTGCAAAGAAACATCATAATGTCGCATTTCCTCCTTTAGTATGGAGATTATTTACTGATGGTATTGTAGATTTGCAGCTGCCCACTAAGATTAAATGGGAAGGTGAAGAATATCCAGATAACAAATATATCCACTACAACAAACGGTTTTATGTACGTGAAGTCTGTGGTGTTTATCGTGTAGAACTTGGTAATGTTTATACATCAAAAGAATTTGAAAATAGAGTAAAAGATATTGCAAATAAATCTGATTTCTTAACTATAAAATCTTTAAAATTGGGTGGTAGCAGTTATAATTACAGAACTGTTTATGCTTCAATGAGTCAAGATAAATGTAAGCGTGTAGCTGAATGGTTATATAAAGAAGCTATGAAAACTAAATATTAATAAATAGTTTACTTTAACTGAGGTCTGTTTATAATAGACCTCAATATAAAGTTAATTGGAGAATACGATGAATACAAATGAACAGTTATTTATTCGAGCTTGCAAAAGTATGGATTCTATGGTTAGATTACGGAGTGTATACAGAAGATTCTATTTGTCAACA
>JAHRWG010000307.1 GCA_019090295.1 Cycloclasticus sp.
ACTGCTAAATCAATAGACAAGACTAAGCATGTAGATCCATAGGCAGAGTGCTGACGGACGCGGGTTCGATCCCCGCCGCCTCCACCAAATACGAAACCCCAACTGTTATCAGTTGGGGTTTTTTATTGCCTGCGCCCCGCGCTACAGGCCTTGTGTGGCAAGGGTTTACGGACTTCGCACCGTTTTTAATCACGGACTTTTCAAGGCATGTATTCTCTGAATTGCCGAATACTCTCTGTCGCTCTCTCGCCTGCTCAGTGCCGAAGTCCATGACTGGAGAACAGAGAACCCTTTAAAATCAGCAGCTTATTATCGGACTAATCAAAAGGTTTGTTGGGTGAATTGGTTGAGCTGAAGGGAACAAACAAATCTATCTTTATTTAAATAATGAGTTGATAAGTACTTCAATACGAGCGTTCATAGCTGCAAGTCAAGTATCACAAGGCCTGTAACGAAATGACGAAACTCACCCCACTCCCTTACCTGCAAAATCGTTGATGACTAGGGCAAACCTCCTACCACTTCCTGATTGTACTGCAAACCGCAATACAGTATATTGCAGTACATTTGCAGGCATTTCGGGAGAGTATGATGGCTACCACCAAAACTGCGACGCTGACTATAAGAGTCGATCCAAACTTGAAGGAGGCGTTGCGCTCAGCAGCTCAAGCGGAGCATCGCTCTATCGCAAACATGATAGAAGTGATGATTCGAGAGCATTGCGAGAAAAACGGTATAGCCATAGAACAATCTCAAGAATCGGACCAACGTGGGGAGCGTTCATAATGATCAAGACGGTTAAACAGGCGTGTCGTTTTAATCCTGTTATTCAGGACTATAGAATGAGCCAGGGAATTGAGAACCTGGCAGATCTAATCACCGACGCCGGTGATGGTAGTGAGTTTTTCTCGCGAAACTTTGTAACTCACGGTATGGAACAACTCTTCCGTGAAGGCATGCTGAGATTGTCAGGCAAATCAGATCAAGCCGTTTTTGAACTCACCCAAGCCATGGGTGGTGGTAAAACGCACATGATGATCGCCTTGGGCTTACTTGCTAAACATGCTCACTTACGACCAGATGTTCTGCCCGAAGACCTAAATAACCGATTAGATTTTGGTAATGCACGAATAGCTGCATTTAACGGACGAAACAATCCGGATAATTATATTTGGGGCGAAATTGCCACGCAGCTGGGTGCTGCCGAAGAAATTAAAGATTATTGGATTAACGGTCCTAAATCTGTCGATCAACAAAAATGGAAAGACATAATCGGTGACACCCCAACACTGATCATGATCGATGAGCTACCACCATACTTAGACAACGCCAGTACGCAAGTTTATGGCTCGGGCACACTCGCCAATATGGTTGTCTACAGCTTAAGCGCGTTAATGAGCGCAGCGTTAGAATTGCCTAATTGCGCTATCGTCATAGCTAATTTATCGGGCAGTTATAAAGCTCAAACAAAAGCACTGACAGACTCAATCTCCAATCTTCAACAAGAAACCCGACGCCAATCAATGACCATTACCCCGGTACAGCTCTCGGGTAATGAAATATACGAGATTCTTAAAAAGCGCCTTGTCGATGAAATGCCAGATGAACAGGTCATCAATGACATCGCGGAAGAGTATGCACAGCAAATCAAGAAAGCTGAAGATGGCGGTTACATAATCGCTTCAAGCATTGAACAAATTGCTGAGCAAGTAAGAGAGACCTACCCATTCCATCCTTCATTTAAACACTTAGTCGCATTATTCAAGGAAAATGAAGGTTTTCGTCAGACACGGGGCCTGATGCAGTTCACGGCTCGATTACTCAAAAGCGTCGACCAACGTGAAGCAGATGATGTGTTTTTGATTGGCACACAGCATCTAGATTTAAATGATGAGCAGGTTAAAGATGAAATTGAAAGAATTTCTCCAAAGCTTGTTCCAGCTGTCACACGAGACATCGCTGACAAAGGTGATGCTATCGCAGAAACAGTCGACGCAGAACAAAGCAACGATGCCGCGACTCAGTTAATGACACTATTACTGGCCTCATCACTGTCACGCGCAGTTGGCGGCCGTATCGGCCTATCGGAGAGTGAAATCATTGAATTTCTAGCTGCTCCAAATAGAAAGGCCGATGAGTTTCTTGATGCAATACAAAAATTACGTGAGCAAGCCTGGTATCTACATCGTGAAGATCAGCGCTTCTTTATTAAGGAAACTGAAAACCTTTCTCGCCAAATAGAGCGCAACGCGAAGGAAATCCCACAACCTAAAATTGACCAAGCGCTGATTAATCGACTGAAAGGCATCCTTCAACCTAGTAGCCGCAACGCCTACCAAGACGTTCAAATCCTGCCTCGAATGAATGAGCTCAAATTAGGCGGCCCTCGCGTACTCATTGTTATTAAACCCGATGGGAAGGTGCCACCCAGCGAACTCATGAATTTCTTCGAGTTTCAGCAAGAGAAAAATAATTTGCTGGTACTTACCGGGCAAGACAGCATCATGGCTGATGCTGTAGAAGATCGTCTGCGAGAGCTTTACGCCATTGAGCAAATCAATAAACGTTTGAAAGCCGGTGACACGCTTTATGAAGAAGCTCGAGACCGATTAGAAGAAGCTGAAGGCCGCTTCACCAAAGCCTTATCTGCCGCCTATAACACCATCTTATTCCCCGGTGTAGATGAGATGGATGGTTCAGAGCGCTTACTTAAAGTAACCATCGACAATGGCCTGAAAGTCGGCGAAGGCGATCAGTCAGCCGAAGCCCAAATTGAAAAACTAATGGCGGACCCTCGCGCCAACTACAAACTGGCTGCTGATTTAAAAGACGATTTTGGTCAATTCTTTGCCATGGCCGAATCAGAGCTTTGGCCATCGGGTGCTGGCAACCGTCGCACACCATGGAAAGATGTCGTTAATCGTTCCAAGTGCAACCCCGGCTGGCCTTGGATGCCAGGCAGTAGTGGCATGGATACCCTAAAAGCTGAGGCACTTAAGCAAGGCCGTTGGCGCTTGGGTGAAGATGGTTACATCGAAAAAGGACCATTCCCTAAAGAGAAAACCAGCGTTAACGTGTCATTGCTCAGCACACACCCTGACACGGGCGAATCCATTGTTAGTCTCACACCAAGAAACGCGGGTGAAAGCCCCGTAATTCACTACTCAACAAAACCTGAAGTGACAGAGGCCGACCCACAAGTTGAAGATTTAGAGAGTTTCAGCTCAACAGAAGGCACGCTTTATTTTTCTGTAAGAGACCCAAGCGGAAAGTACGAAGTAGGACCTGCTACTCGATGGGTAGCAGATTTAAAAATCCGGCACCAAATAGAGCCCTTGGCAGACAAGCGAAAAATCACGCTTCAATGTACGCCCAACGCAGACATGCTTTACACATTGGATGGATCTAATCCAAAAGATGGCAAAGCCTATGAAGGGTCATTTGAAATCGGTTCAGATGCTGCGCGTTTGCTGGTTTACGCCAAATCTGGTGAAGCAACCAAAACCGCCGATTTCCAGATTCCACACAGTGGCGATAAAACCGTTCAAATCGACGATACCAAACCGGCTCGTTTAAACAGCACTAAGCGCGTGCCTCTTGATAGTACAGATAAAGTATTTGGCGTAATCAATCGATTCCGAGATCAAGCCTCCACCCAATTCAAGGGGGTTCGGATCGAGATTGGTGAAGGCGAAAATACCGTTGGCATTCGTTTTGGCGAACGTCAAATTACAGCGGCAATGATCGAAAAGACTGTCAATAGCTTGAGAGACTTGCTCAATGAAGCAGATGCCCCAGTCACCATTGCGGTGAAAGATGGCATTGAGTTTGAAAATGGCTTCGAAGCGAAAGAATTTGCCAAATTAGTGGGCATTGAGCTTCGCCCTGGTGACATTGCTCAAGAAGACCTCTCTTAATAAAGACAGAGGCAATCACCGTCGAAGCAGAACTAGCGAGGATAAACTGATGACAAAGGCAACCACAAAAAAAGCAGCGACCAAATATGCGACGCTTGGCTTTGGCGTGCCCGCGTCCAGCGATCCTCACCACTTTAAAGTCACCATCCCTAAAGCCAATAGCGGCAAGGTACAAATAAGCGAGTACCTTGGGCTACAAGCGCAAAGCGATGAATTATCAGTCATTGATCGCGTCATCATTGAACGCCCTCGCTGGACCGCGATTCGCGCCGAAGTACAACGCACATTCAATGCTCGGTTAAAAAGCCATGGCGTAAAAACAGCCACATGGAAGGTGGGAGAAAACGTCGTTGACCGACTGCTTGGTAAAGAACTTTGTGTGCTGGCTTGGGCGATTGAAGGTATGGAAATGGATCACATCCCAGTTGCGGTTCGCAACTGGCTGGCGCTTCGCCCTGAAGAGCGTTGGTGGTTATTTGGCATGACAGCCATCAGCACTGGCGGAATTAAAGACGGAGATAAGGGTTGGCGATTGGCATTACGGCACGCACTTGGCGATGTTGCTCAAAGTGATCAGCTAAAGCCCCGAGGCAGAAAGATCGTACCTAATACATTACAGAACGACACTGACCAATATATAGATAGGCCCATGCTCGATCTGTTTGGAGATGAAAATTAAATGGCAGAATTAACACCCTTTGCACTGAAAGATGTGCCAGCACTGATTGAAGCAGTATTCCCTGCACAAAAGGTATCTTTTGAAGCTCAACAAGAAAGAACATCAGTTCAAAGCCAAACTTTGACAGGGCTGGGCTCCTATTGGAAAGGTCGCAAACCGTTAATACTAGTCAGAAGTGTTGTACTTGGATCCTTGCTGCCACAAACCGCTGATAATGAAAAAGACCTAGAGATATTTGAAGCCCTAATGGGCTTCGATGATTTAAGTTTAGCGAAACGTGCGATTACGCTGAATTCAATTAAGCCTACAGATATCATTTCTTCGATAGAATTAAATACCCCTTGGGATTTTTTTACACACAATATTAAGGCTGACGACCCTCAACTTAAGCAAATAGAAGCGTTAACCGCTCCATTTGATAGTGCGTCAATGGGCCTAAAGCTTAGATGGAGAAGAGATGTAGATCAGACGGATAAGATTCCCTTATTCAGAAAATACCTTGACCAATTCCATACGTACGAAGAAAGGTCTTCTCTTTGCAAACGTCCTGAAGAGTGTGATCAAAAGTGGCTCTACCAACATGTATGGCCCAAAGTTAATAAACACCTTTCAAAATATCACATAAATGCTAGCAGTCACCACCAACTCGTTGAGCAATTGGGCATCCTGAAATTCGGTAGAAAACCTCGTGCCGGAGATGTTTTCTCTGGGGGAGGTTCAATTCCTTTTGAAGCAGCTCGAGTTGGTTGTGATGCATTTGCAAGCGACCTTAACCCTGTTGCTTGCATGTTGACTTGGGGTACAACAAGTATCATTGGCGTAGAGCCTGAAGAAAGACTCAAAATCGAGCAAGCACAACAAAAACTAGTAGAAGAAGTTGAAAATGAAATTGATAAGTTAAATATTGAAAAAGATTCCGAAGGAAATAGAGCAAAAGCATTTTTATGCTGTTTAGAAGCTCGCTGCCCAGAAACTGGATGGCTTGTTCCATTAATACCAACTCTTTTAGTATCTAAAGGTAGAAAGGTAATTGCTTATCTTAAGCCTGACTACCCAAACAAACGTTTTCATATTAACTTGAAATCAGGCGTATCCAAAGAGGAGTTAAAACGGGCGGAAAAAGGCACACTTCAAGATGGTAGCTTACTTTACACTTTAGATGCTAAAACTTATAAAACCCCAATTAAGACATTGCGGGGCGACTATAAAGAAGCTGATGGCACTACAAAAAACAGGTTACGAAAATGGAGCAAGCTTGATTTTATGCCCTCTCCTGATGATATTTTTCAAGAGAGAATTTATGCAATACAATGGATTACTAAAGAAACTGTAGATTTGGGAAGACAAGAAACCTATTTTTCGGCTGTTACTGAGCAGGATATTGAAAGAGAGAGAAAAATTGAGGCCATTATTCAAGAAAACCTAGAGGAATGGCAAAATGATGGTCTTATTTCTGACTCAGAAATCGAGCCGGGATACAACACAGACCAACCTAAAAGAGAACGCGGATGGCAATATTGGCACCATTTATTTACTCCTCGCCAACTGCTAATTGCAAGCGTCGTTAAACAAAAAATAAGAGAGCAAAATCTAGAATTCCAACCCATTTTGAATCTATCGCTAGCAAAGATGCTTGACTGGTCTAGTAAGCTCTGTCGATACGGAACTGGGGCAGCCAGAGAGTCAATCGCTCAAACATTCTACAACCAGGCATACAACACTAATTATTCTTATGGTGTACGTTCTTTTGTGACAGGAAAAAACTATCTTTTCTTAACAAAATCAAATGAGCAAGTTTTTGGAAAGTTAGAAGTCAAAAATGCTGCTGCAGTTAGCATAACCGATGAATGTGATTTATGGATTACAGATCCCCCATATGCTGACGCAGTAAATTATGATGAGATGTCAGAGTTTTTTATTGGCTGGCTACGTAAAAATCCCCCCAAACCCTTTGATGAATGGACCTGGGATTCACGACGCGCATTAGCAATCAAAGGCTCTGGTGATGATTTCCGCAAAGGCATGGTCAATGCTTATAAAGCGATGGCCGACCACATGCCTGATAATGGCATGCAATGCGTTATGTTCACCCACCAAGATACCGGCGTATGGTCCGATATGATTGGTATATTCTGGGCTGCAGGATTGCAGGTGGTAGGCGCCTGGTATATCGCTACTGAAACAAGTACCGAGTTAAAAAAAGGTGGCTATGTTCAAGGCACCGTTATTCTGATGTTACGCAAACGCCCAGCGGGTGAAAATGCGGGCTTTAAACAGCGCTTACTGCCCGCCGTTCGAGCGGAAGTCAAAAACCAAATTGAAACCATGATGCACCTTAATGGCGAGGTGAAAGATAAGATGGGCGAGCCAGTCTTTAATGATTCTGACTTACAAATGGCAGGTTACGCGGCAGCTCTTAAGGTTCTCACATCGTATACCCACATTGGTGGAGAAGATGTCACAACGTTTGCGTTGCGCCCTCGAACCAAAGGTGAAATCACGGTTGTGGATGAGATCGTTCAACAAGCTGCCGAAGCCGCTAACAGCTTGTTAGTCCCTGAGGGGTTAAGTACGGATACCTGGCAGAAGCTGAGTGGTATTCAACGCTTTTATTTACGCATGATGGACATTGAAACCACTGGTGCAGCTAAGCTCGATAATTACCAAAACTTCGCTAAAGCCTTCCGTGTTGAAGACTACTCACGAGTCATGGGTAGCATGGCTGCCAACAAAGCTCAATTAAAGCGAATTCCTGAGTTTGCCTCGCGTGACTTAACTGAAAGCAACGAGATCGGCTCAACCTGGCTTGGGCACCTCATCATTGGCCTGCAACAATTGTTAGCAGAGACAGACCCGCAGGCAGTCATTAGCCAGCTACAAGCCGACTTACCGGACTTCATGGAAATACGCGCGCTACTAATTGATGTGCTCACATTCATCGAAAACAAAGCACCAGAAAAAGAAACTCGAGACGTTGCTGAAGTACTCGGTGCGCGATTGAAAAATATGAGAGCGCTAGGGAATTAAGGGTGTAACTAAACAATGACTATTAGACGGTTTTCTTCTCGCACCCATCGGCTCGACAGTAGCTTTTTGCTTGAGCATTTAAAAGGTGCTCGCAGCTATAAGCGCATAGCAGGCTACTTCACCAGCTCGCTATTTGAGGTAGCCAATGAGCTGATTGAAGCCATCCCAGAAGTAAAAATAGTCTGCAATGTCGACATCCACCCCGATGACCTCAAGGTAGCTCAGCTACGCGAATCAAAAATGATTGGCCGCTGGAATGAGCAAGATATAGAAACCGAAGCACTTCTCAACCGTGATCAGTACCGCAGGCTTGATAGTTTTTTAGCCAAACATGGTCAAGTCATTCGCGTCGCACCAGATAGTATTTGTGGCTTTCTTCATGGTAAAGCCGGAGTCATAGAATGCGCTGATGGGCGCAAGCTTGGTTTCATGGGTTCGATGAATGAAACCAGTAGCGGCTGGCAACGTCACTATGAGATTTTATGGGAGGATGATTCCCCTGAAGGCGTTGCATGGATTGAAGAAGAGTTTGAATACCTGTGGAATGCCGCTCGCCAATTACCTGATGCTGTCATTCGAGAAGTGAAGCGCCGTGGTTATCGTCGTGAAATAGTGTTTGATGAGATTGAAGATGACGATGACCTAGCGCCAGCAGCCCTAATCGAATCACCACTTTATCGCCAGGGTTTTTCTCTCCAACCCTGGCAGCAAGGTTTTGTTAGTGAGTGTGTCCGTCATTATCACAACCATGGCATTGTTCGCTTACTGATTGCCGATGAAGTGGGTTTAGGAAAAACCCTCTCCATGGGCACCGCAGCACTTAGTCTTTGTCTGCTTGGTGACAAAGAAAATAAAAAGAGAAAACCTGTCATCATATTTGCGCCAGCTACGCTTTGTGAGCAATGGCAAACAGAAATGATCGATAAGCTAGGTATTCCTTGTGCTCGTTGGCAAACACAAAAGAAAGCCTGGCTTGACCCTGAAGGAAGAATAATCTCACCAGTGGGGCAATCTTTCATTGCAAAATGTCCTCTGCGTATAGGTATTGTTTCTACCGGTTTGATGATGCAGGAGTCATTAGAAAAAGAATATCTTTTAGGTTTACGCTTTGGCCTGACAATTTTGGATGAGGCACATAAAGCAAGGAGTCGGCAAGGGTTCGGTAAAGACGCAGGCAGCCACAATAATTTGCTCGCGTTTATGCGAGAGGTTGCCGCCCGCTCTGACCACGTCCTACTAGGAACTGCGACCCCAATACAAACCCAATCAGAAGATCTTTGGGATTTAATGGGCATTCTGCATCAGGGCGTCGGCAACTTTGTATTAGGGCACGATCTCGCTAAATGGCACCGACCAAAAGAAGTCCTGCCTATTTTAGCCGGTGAACAACTTGTTAGAGAACCCAGTTTTGCTTGGGAGTTATTGCGCTCCCCATTACCCGTTGTTGATTCAACCAATGAGCAGCACTCCAGGAAGCTCTTCCGTTCGATCCGAGAAGATCTCGAGCTTATAAATGACAGAAAATGGGATATTAAAAACCCCTTCACCGATTTGTCCGAAGACTCGAGAGATTATTTGGAAGACGAATTAGACCGGGATATTGCAGGGGCTAGCTTCTTCCAACGAGAAAATCCATTCATTCGCCATATAGTCTTACGTAAGCGCGTAACACTTGAAGATGCAAACCTGTTACCTCGCATAGGTGTTGATGTTCATCCAGACCGCGACTTAGCCAAAGAAGAACACAAGTTTAATAGTTTATTTGAAGGTAAAGCACTTAGAACCAGCGAAGATTTTCGTCAGGCATACGCTGAAGCACGTAACTTCGGCAAAGCTTTATCTCAAAGTGGTAAAGGCAGCGGCTTTATGAAAAACCTTATGGAGCAAAGGATCTGTTCCAGTATCGCCGCTGGCCTGAATACCGCCCGAAAACTATTAGAAGGCAGAACCATTCAAGAAGAAAACGACGATCAAAATATTGAATTAAAAGCCGAAAGCCCAGACGAAATAGCCGTACTTGAACGGATGATTGCAAGGCTCGAAAGAATTAACGAAGACCCTAAACTGCAAGCTGTTATTCATTATCTTGAAAAAGAACAATGGCTCAAACACGGCGTGATCATTTTTAGTCAATACTACGATACCGCAAAATGGGTGGCTGACTCCTTAGCCGCTCGCTACCCAGATCAGCCTGTAGGTCTATACGCAGGTGCAGGCCGCAGCCGACTTTATCAAAAAGGGGATAGCGTAAATATCGAGCGTGAAACCTTAAAACGCATGGTTGCCGAACACCAATTAGAAATTATGGTAGCCACCGATGCCGCTTGTGAGGGTTTAAACCTTCAAACACTTGGTACGTTGATGAATATCGATCTGCCGTGGAATCCAACCAAACTTGAACAAAGAATTGGACGTATTAAACGGTTTGGTCAAGTGCGAGACAAAGTCGACATGCTCAATTTAGTTAACGAGCAAACCGTTGACGAGAAAGTTTACGACAAATTGTCTGAGCGTATGCAAGACAGGTACAACTTATTCGGCTCTCTACCGGACACCATCAAAGATGAGTGGATAGAAGACATCGAAACCATGGGCGATAAAATGGATGAATACATCGATGCCCAGAAAACCGCCAACGGTTTTGACTTGCGCTATACCTCGACAATGGAACCTACAGAAAAAGATTGGCGTGACTGTTCTGATGTTTTATCAAGAAGAGATTTTAGTGAATTGATGATGTCAGGATGGAGCGAAACAAAATGAGTGTGAAGAAAGTTATCACCTACGATCAGATTATGGTTCCAGTCAAAATCGCTTTGGTAAGTTTGGTTACCTATAGATAAGGATATTTAGAATGGCAGGTATTGATTTTTCTCCACTAGCAGAAGACACGCTGTCTACGTTCTCAGAAATTGCTGATAACGCAACAGACAAGCTAAGAACTGAGAACAGCCTCGGAACGGATAGCTTTGCCAGTGGCAATACGCTTACCGGAAATCAAGCCTTTCAAAACCTTGCCAGCATTCAAAATAGCAATCACGAACAGCTAATCAATCTCAGCAAAGAACCAGCGATAGCACGCCTTGTTATTGAAGACGACAACGACAATCAACGAGTTATCTACATTGCACGAAACGCTAACTTACGCTTGCCATCAGGCAAGTCATTTGCCAGTTATCGCTCCCCCATTGGCCGGTTAGCTGAAGTTGCATTAGGCGACGAAGCTAAGGTTCATCTCGATGGGATAGATCAGCTGTTTTATGTCATTGAAAAGACTAGCCTACGGCCCAAAAAGGAAACTGAAGGGTGGGATTCAAGTCAAACTCAGTATCGCCATTATGACAAAGGCGCTTATTCCATTGAATCTTTGCGTGCTCTTTTACAAGCAGACGGATTCGATAGTGCCGACGAACTGGATCAACTATTAGAACAGGCAGAAATGCAAAGTGGCGTTTCGGCCGGTATTAGCCACCAGGTTCGTACTGCGATGGGATTGCGAGACCAGCCTATATTGGATCAATTTCAAGGTGCGATATTTCGACTTCCCTTGAATAGCCAACTTATTATCCTTGGGCCTCCTGGCACAGGAAAAACTACCACACTTATTAAACGTCTGGGACAAAAGCTGGATATAGAATCCCTAGAAGCTGAAGAAAAGCGGCTTACCGAAACATCTAAAGATCAAGCTCCACACCAGTCTAGCTGGATAATGTTTACGCCTTCAGAGTTACTTAAACATTACTTGAAAGAGGCTTTTAGCCGAGAGCAGGTGCCAGCGTCAGACTCACATATCAGGACATGGATAAGCTTCCGAAATGATATTGCTCGAAATACTTTGGGGATCCTACGAACTGCCAATGGTGGAAAATTTACGTTAAAGAACGAGTTATCCAACCTATCCCCTGCTGTGGTTGAAGATGCTAGCAGTTGGTATGAGTCTTTTGAGAACTTTCATGAGCAACGATTAAAAAGCCAACTGAAAGACGGAGCAGCCATCGCCATTACTGCTGCCCCCGAAGACGCTGTCACCGTATCAGAAAACCTAAAACAACCAGGTAACGAGATTGAATCGCGTAAATTAATAGACATTTACCGTGACCTAGAAAACTTTGAAGACACTTTTAAATCCGCATTAAATGATTCAAAAACTATTGCCGAAGATTTGTTAAAGAAAGAGCGAAACCGTCTTTACAATAATGATAAAGAGGTGTTTCAAAGATTAGCCAAACATCTAGAAACTCTTCAGCAAGAAAATGAACCAGATGAAGAAGAGTTGTTCGATGAAGATGAGCAAGATGAAACATCTACTCTGAACAGCACTACAATACAAGTCGCGGTAAAAGCTTATCTATCATCTCTTCGAGCATTAGCAAGAACAAAATACCTTAAACGTAGCATGCCCAAAAAATCGCGGTCATCATCAATCATTCAGTTTCTTGATGCCGCTGTGCCTAATGACGATATTTTGTTTGAGATAGGCAAGCATATTAGCTTTCAAAATGGATTGCGCCGTTTTATTAATAGTCACAAACGCTATGTAACTGACATTCCCACGAGCTATCGAGTTTTCAGAAAAGACAAAAGAATTTTAGAAGATTTCTATAGCTCCGAAGTAATAAATACACCTCAACTGTCAAGTATTGAGCTGGATGCCATAATTCTGTTAATGCTAAGAAAATCTAAGCAATTAATGGCGCAAAATTATGTAGACAAATCCCTTGATGAACCCAAGTATTCTTATCTGGCGGTTATATCAGGCCTATTCAAAAATCAAATCATGGTAGACGAAGCGACCGACTTTTCAATGTTACAGCTTGCTTGCATGGAGAGTTTAACCTCTCTAAAGAGCAAATCGTTTTTCGCATGTGGGGATTTCAATCAACGAATCACGTCTTCTGGTATTCGCAATCAACAGCAACTGAGCTGGATTTCGTCCCATCTTTCAGTAGAAACAATCCAGATCGTTTATCGGCAGAGCAAGACATTAAATGCTTTTGCAGGCGAGCTACTACGAACACAAGGTGGCGATTTAAGTGCGCTAGGCATAGTTCCTGAGGAGAGCAATCATATTGGTGTCAAGCCAGTGCTTTACGAAAATGCAGGAGACAGCGGGGCTGTAACTTGGATAGCGGAGCGAATTATGGAAGTGGAACGCGCAGTACAGCAATTACCGACCATTGCTGTACTGGTTAATTCTGAAGAAGAAGTAAAACCAATGGCCGAACAACTGGCTAGTTATCTAGAAGAAATTAATCTCAGCGTAGTAGCCTGTGAAGAAGGAAAAGCACTTGGAGAAGGAACTGACATCCGAGTATTTGATATTCAGCACATTAAAGGTCTTGAATTTGAGGCCGTATTTTTCGCTGGTATCGATAAATTAGCCCAAGATAAGCCTGACCTTTTTGACCGCTATCTTTATGTGGGAACCACACGAGCGGCAACCTATTTAGGCCTAGTCTGCAATAGCTCTTTACCAGCATCTGTAGAATCCCTCAGAGATAGTTTTGATTCATGCTGGCGAGCATAGCTTAACCAATGACTTTAATGGATGGTCTAGTTAAATACGATACGAAAAGATTAATATAAGTAGCAACGCTCACGTTAGAACAGGATATAAAATGATAACCTACGACCAGCTTATGCTGCCATTGATGAAGGCCCTCGTTAATTTGGGTGGTTCTGGCAGCATCGATGAAATGTACGAAGAAGTTGTCGAGCTAGAAAAGTTTGACGAAGATACGCTGGCCGTTTTACACAATCCTGAGAAAAGCAGCCAGACAGAAATCGGCTATCGCTTGGCCTGGGCACGCACTTATCTTAAAAAAGCAGGATATTTAGAAAACTCAGCGCGTGGTGTTTGGGCGCTAACAGATAAGGCAAGACAGTCAGAAGAGATTGATA
>JAHRWG010000308.1 GCA_019090295.1 Cycloclasticus sp.
ATACCATTCCTAGTAAAATCCAAGCGTATTTGTCATCTGGTCGGCCTGTCATTGCTGCCTTGGATGGTGAAGGTGCTAAAGTGATTGAAACAGCGGGGGCAGGTCTGACTTGCAGTGCAGAAGATGTTGCTGGTTTGGCTGCTTGTATTGAGAAGATGATTGCAATGCCAGCAGTTGAGCGAGAAAATTTTGGTTTGGCAGGTCGAAAGTATTTTCTGGAGCATTTTGAAATGAACAGCCAGTGTGAAAATCTAGTGGAGATTCTTGAACAAAGAATCAGTAAGGAAAAGGTGATTTAAGTGAAGGTGTTAGTATTAGGTGTGACAGGGATGTTAGGAAGCGCGGTCTTTAAACAGATGTTTAATGATCCACAATATCGAGTATGGGGTACATTACGTGGCACAGGTGGTTTGAAGTATTTCCCAAAAGCGACTCATGAGTACTTACTGGGCAATATTGATGTTTTGGAGCAAGACTCTTTGGTTGCTGTATTGAGTAAAGTTCGCCCTGATGTTGTGATTAACTGTGTGGGATTAATTAAACAGTTTTCTGATGCAAATGACCCTCTTTTTGCATTGCCGATCAACACAATGTTGCCTCATCGATTAGCAAAACTATGTTTATTGGCAAATGCACGGTTAATACATATTAGTACGGATTGCGTCTTTAATGGCCGGAAAGGAATGTACCTAGAGGAGGATGTTTCAGATGCTGAAGATTTATATGGTAAGTCAAAATATATAGGTGAACTGCATGACTTACCGCATACGGTGACGTTACGGACATCAATTATTGGTCATGAGCTCAATAGTAATGCTTCATTGGTAAGCTGGTTTTTGACACAAACGGGCAGTATAAAAGGGTATAAACGGGCAATCTTTTCGGGGCTAACAACCGTTGAGTTAGCCAATGTAATTAAGGAGCTTGTGATTCCAAACAAGAAACTTCAAGGCTTGTACCATGTCTCTGTTGAACCGATAGATAAGTACATGTTACTGAATTTGCTTGCTGACGTTTATGGCAAGAAGATTGAAATACAAGCAGATGAACAAGTACAAATTGATCGTTCTTTAGATTCAAGTAAGTTTAGACGGGAAACGGGCTATATGCCGCCAAGCTGGCCGCAATTAATTGAAAAAATGCATAAAGTAAATCAAGGGATAAAATAAATCATGTTCGATAATAAAGTTTTAATGATCACAGGGGGAACAGGTTCCTTTGGTCATACTGTGTTAAAGCGCTTTCTTGATACGAATGTAAGGGAGATTCGTATTTTTAGCCGAGATGAAAAAAAACAGGAAGATATGCGAATTGAATTGGCCAACGATAAAGTTAAATTTTATATTGGCGATGTGCGTGATTTTGACAGTGTTTCTCAGGCAATGATGGGCGTAGATTATATTTTTCATGCGGCGGCATTGAAACAGGTCCCTTCTTGTGAGTTTTATCCTATGGAAGCGGTTAAAACTAATGTTCTTGGTACCGAGAATGTTTTGAATGCTGCTATCGTAAATGGTGTTCAGCGTGTGGTTTTTTTGAGTACAGATAAGGCTGTGTATCCAATCAATGCAATGGGTATTTCAAAAGCAATGGCTGAGAAAGTTGTTGTGGCAAAGTCACGTTCAATTCCTGACGGTGGACCTGTCGTCTGTTGTACCCGTTACGGTAATGTCATGGCGTCTCGTGGTTCAGTTATCCCGTTATTTATTAATCAAATGAAGTCGAATGAGTCGCTGACAGTGACGGACCCTAATATGACTCGATTTTTAATGTCTTTAGAAGATTCGGTGGATTTGGTTTTGTACGCATTTGAGCATGCGCAACAGGGTGATATTTTTGTGCAAAAGGCTCCTGCATCAACGTTGACGGACTTAGCTCAAGCATTGAAAGAGTTATTTGGCAGCAACAGTTCAATGAAGGTGATTGGTACTCGACACGGAGAAAAACTCTATGAGTCTTTAATTTCACGGGAAGAAATGGCAAAAGCAGAAGATATGGAGCGCTATTATCGTATACCTGCTGATAATCGGGACCTAAATTATAAAAAATACTTTGTTGAAGGTGAAGCACAGATTTCTGAAGTAGACGACTATACATCACACAATACAGTACGGTTGAATGTTGATGAGGTTAAGTCTTTATTATTGAATTTAGATCACATTCAGGAGGCATTGCATGCTTAAAGTAATGACGCTGCTCGGGACGCGCCCAGAACTGATTAAGATGAGTCGAGTGATCGCTGAGCTGGATAAGCAGCTGGACCATATATTGGTTCATTCAGGGCAGAATTATGACTATGAGTTAAATCAGGTTTTTTTTGATGATTTGGATATTCGTAAGCCTGATCATTTTCTAAATGTGGCTGGTGAGACTGCTGCAAAAACAATAGCGGAGGTTATATCTAGAGCAGATGAGGTTTTTGAGTTAGAAAAGCCAGATGCGGTGCTTTTGTATGGGGATACCAATACTTGTTTGGCGGTGATGGCAGCTAAAAGACGTAAGATTCCTGTTTTTCATATGGAGGCTGGCAACCGATGTTTTGACCAACGGGTTCCTGAGGAGTTAAACCGTAAGGTTTTAGACCATTTAAGTGATATTAATATGGTGTTAACTGAACATGCACGAGATTACTTGGTGGCAGAAGGTGTTCGCCCAGAAACCATTATTAAAACAGGGTCGCATATGGAAGAAGTCTTGAGTCATTACATGCCTCAGATTGAAGCTTCTGAAGTTTTATGGAAGGAAGGTCTTGAGCAAGATAAATTCTTTATTGTGAGCGCACATAGGGAAGAAAATGTAGACACTCAGGAAAACTTGCTGGACTTGCTTGAAACTTTGAGAGTGCTTGCAGATACTTATCAATATCCAGTTATTGTATCGACACACCCACGAACCAAGAAAAGACTAGAAGGGTTAGGTGATAATGTTGAGCACCCTTTAATTCGATTTGTGAAACCCTTTGGTTTACTGGATTATATTAAGTTGCAAATGACAGCGTTTTGTATTTTATCTGATAGCGGCACTATTACTGAGGAGGCATCATTATTAAACTTACCTGCAATTACAATTCGCAATGCCCATGAGCGCCCAGAAGGGATGGATGAAGGTACGCTGATTATGAGTGGCCTACGGTCTAAGAGAGTATTGGAATCAGTGAAAGTAGTTACTAGTCAGCATCAGCGCGGCACCAGAAGAATGAAAATAGTTAAAGATTACCAGGGTGGAGCAGTCTCAAAACAAGTAGTTAGGGTAGTGCTCAGTTATACTGATTACATAAATAGAACAGTCTGGTTTAAGACGTAAATCGCGGAATAGTTGTTTGTGATTTTAGTTACTGGTGCGACTGGTTTTGTTGGGCAGGCTCTTGTTGGAGGACTTCGTGAGGCTGCCTATGATATTCGAGCATGCTCAAGACGGACTGATATAGCTTTTCATCGTAGTGTGAATTTATTTCAGATAGGCGAGTTGTCTAAAAACAGTGACTGGCGGCATGCTTTGCATGATGCTGATGTGGTTATTCACCTTGCAGCTCGAGTTCACGTGATGTCAGAGAACGCGGAAGGCCCTTTGGCTAAATTTCGAGAAGTTAACGCGTTCGCCACGTTAAATCTGGCTCGGCAGGCTGCAGAAGCAGGGGTTAAGCGTTTTATTTTTATAAGCTCAATTAAAGTAAATGGTGAGTTAACGGAAGGTGAACCGTTTAAATCAGGTGATAAATTTGTGCCTACAGACCCTTATGGCTTATCGAAATATGAAGCTGAGCAAGGTTTGTTGGCGTTAGCCAAAGAAACAGGCATGGAGGTAGTTGTTATACGTCCGCCCCTAGTCTATGGGCCAGGTGTTAGAGCTAATTTCGCATCGATGATGAAGTGGGTTAATAAGGGCGTTCCGCTACCTCTTGGTGCGATTCATAATCAACGCTCTTTGGTGGCGTTAGATAATTTAGTGAACTTTATTATTTACTGCATTGATCACCCGAAGGCAAGGAATGAAGTGTTTTTGATTTCAGATGGTGAAGATGTATCAACAACGGAGTTATTACATAAAGTAGCGAAGGCTTTTGGCAAAAGAGCTTTCTTATTGCCTGTCCCTGTTAGCTGGATGATATTTGCAGCAAAATTCGTGGGTAAGGCTGATGTGGCTAACCGCCTATTCGGTTCATTGCAGGTAGATAGTTCTAAAGCTCGAGTGTTGCTTGGGTGGAAACCTGTTATTACGATGGATGGGCAATTAAAAAAAACAGCGGAAGCGTATATAAATGAAAAGGTTGTTTGATCTATTTTTGGCTATCTGTCTCTTATACACATCTGACGCTGCCGACG
>JAHRWG010000309.1 GCA_019090295.1 Cycloclasticus sp.
ATCTAGTTATTAAATTAAGTTAAGAAACGTTAAGCTAGCGAAATAATGGGGCATTATACCCAAGCTCTCTTAGTAAAGATCATCTAAGCAGATCAAGCCTTGTTAATTAATAGGCTCATTTTATTAACGAACGAGCAATGATCAGCTTCATGATTTCATTGGTTCCCGCGTAAATTTTTTGTACACGAGCATCTGCCCATGCGCGTGCAACGGGGTACTCCCACATGTAACCATAGCCGCCATGTAGTTGAAGGCACTCATCCATAACCTTAAACTGTAAATCGGTACACAGTAATTTAGCTTTTGAAGCGGTCACAGTGTCTAGATCTTTACTTAGGTGCAGCTCTAAACAGCGGTCCAAAAACACCCTTGCCGCTGTTAGTTCAGTGTCTAGTTCTGCTAATTTAAATTGTGTGTTTTGCAAGTTAGCAATAGGCTTACCGAAGGCTTTGCGCTCCATCGTATAGGAAACTGTCTGTTGTAAAATGGACTCTGCTGCTGCAATGCCACTAATAGCAACTGATAAACGTTCTTGCGGTAAATCTTGCATAAGGTAAGTAAAGCCTTGGTTTTCCTCACCTAACAGTGCGGTCTTGGGAAGGCGTACATTTTCAAAAAAAAGTTCAGAGGTATCTTGAGCTTTCATTCCAATTTTCTTAAGGTTTCGTCCTTTAGTAAACCCTTCTGCTGAGGCCTCTACTAGGAAAAGGCTAATACCTTTTGCACCTAATGTTGGGTCTGTTTTGGCAACGACAATCACTAAATCAGCCATTTGACCATTTGTAATAAAGGTTTTTGAACCATTTAAAATGTAGTTATCACCGTCTTTTACAGCTGTCGTTTTTATGCCTTGTAAGTCTGAACCGGTATGGGGTTCTGTCATGGCTATAGCGGTGATAATTTCACCGCTTACTAGGCGAGGTAAGTAGGTTAATTTTTGTTCTTCGGTACCATAATGACTAAGGTATGGGACAGCGATATCAGAGTGTAGAAAAAAACCCAAACCCGTTAAGCCTGCACGTGAGACTTCTTCGTTGACGATCGCGTTGTAACGAAAATCCACACCGACGCCTCCGTAACTCTCACTAACAGATGGGCACAACATGCCCAGTTCACCTGCTTTTAACCAGACAGACCGGTCTACCTGCCCATCTATTTCCCATTGTTCATGGTAAGGGGCAACTTCATCGGCTAAAAACTTATGAACCGTGTCGCGGAATAATTCATGCTCTTGTTGATAAATAGTTCTTGGAATCATAATGATAGGTGTTTGATCAGTTATAAAGGTTGTTGAAAGAGTGTTTGATAGAACTGTTTTGCAAGGTTGTCAACACTTAGCCCACGTGATGGCTGGAACCATTGGATTGTCCAGTTAAGGGATCCAATAATAAATAAGCGAGTTAAGTTGGGGTCCCCGAGTAAAAGCTTTTCATCAACGGCTTTCTCAATAATATGTTGCCAGTATTGTTCATATTCATCCCGACAATTAATCAAATGCTCTTTGGCTGGATCAGATAAAAACTTCCATTCTGTGATCGACACAATATGTGCATCTTTCTTATCGCCATGAATATTATTTAAGTGGCAAGTGATTAAGGCAAGCAGCTGCTCTTGTGTGTTCTCAATGTGCTGGGTTTCTTTTTTAATTTGCTGTAGTGATGTTGATAAACCATCCTCAATGACAGCCATTAAAATTTCCTGCTTATCTTTAAAATGGTGAAACAAGCTACCAGATTTTAAATTGCAAGCAGCTGCCAACATTCGAACAGACGTCCGGTCAAAGGAATGTTTTTTGAATAGGCTAGCCGCTATAGAAATAAGCTCCTTGCGTCTGCTGGAGGGCTTGGGTATAGTCATAATTAAACCTAGCGTTTGATTGGCTAAAAGTATACGGATGAGAACCTAATATGTCTATAAAAAGTACGATGATGGATTACCAACTGACACTGCCTCCTCTTATAGATCGTTTAGGGAAGTTTTTTCCAGAGGTTGAAGTGGTCTCACGTTTACCAGATAAAAGATTACACCGGACAAATTATTTAGCGATACAGCAGCGTTCGAAAAAACTGGCTTCTGCGTTAACTCAGTGTGGTGTTGAAAAGGGTGATGCAGTTGCGACACTGATGTGGAATCACTATGCGCACCTAGAAGCTTACCTTGGTATTCCAGCCATGGGAGCCGTTATTCATACACTGAACCTACGCCTATCGGCTGAGGATGTTGCCTACATTGCGAACCACGCTGGCGATAAAATACTCATCGTGGATGATATATTATTGCCTTTATATGAACAATTTAAAGACAAAGCACCTTTCAAGAAAGTCATTGTTGTTCCTCTCACCGGGCAAGGTGTCGATGATGAATTCATCAACTACGAAAGTTTCTTGGACACAGGTAGCAGCCATTTCCAATACCCAACCATTAATGAAAACGACGCAGCAGGTATGTGTTACACCTCTGGAACAACGGGTAGACCAAAAGGCGTTGTGTATAGCCACCGTTCTACGGTACTGCACTGTATGGCCGAAGCTATGACCGACTCATTGGCTATTAGCCAGCATGATGTTGTAACGCCTGTGGTGCCTATGTTTCATGCAAACGCTTGGGGTTTACCCTACACCTGTGTTTTGGTCGGGGCTAAGCAGGTGCTACCAGGGCCACATTTAGATGCAGAAAGCTTAATGGACTTATATGAAAAAGAACAGGTTACCCTCAGTGCAGGGGTGCCGACTATTTGGATGGCCATTAAAGAAGCGAGGGAAGCCGAACCTTTACGCTGGAAGACAGCAGATAATTTACGTATGGTCGTTGGTGGTGCAGCTGTTCCAGAGTCACTATTTCGCGCCTTTGATGCTTTTGGAATGAAAATTATCCAAGCTTGGGGAATGACCGAAACATCACCTATTGCAACCGTAGGTAATTTAAAGCCAAGTTTGCTCGATGAGTCACTGGATACACAGTATCAATACCGCATAAAACAAGGGGTCCCGCTACCATTTGTCGATATACGAATTACCGATGAAACGGGGCAGGAACAACCTTGGGATG
Organism: Cycloclasticus sp.; assembly: GCA_019090295.1. GTDB lineage: Bacteria > Pseudomonadota > Gammaproteobacteria > Methylococcales > Cycloclasticaceae > Cycloclasticus. The sequence goes on from JAHRWG010000309.1 coordinate 3,049, forward strand.
GGCACTCGCAAGGTGGTACAGAAGTTCGTGGACCATGGGTAACAGGGGCTTATTATAATAATGAAGATGCTGATAAATTTACGGAAGATGGCTGGCTGAAAACTGCGGATGTCAGTCATATTGACGCGCAAGGCTATGTCAAATTAACCGACCGGACCAAAGACTTAGTTAAATCTGGCGGTGAGTGGATCAGTTCGATCGATCTTGAGAATGCCATTATGGGGCATCCAGATGTTCTGGAGGCTGCTGTTATTGCCGTTTACCACCCTAAATGGGATGAACGGCCATTAGCGGCCATCGTTGTTAAACCTGGAAAGGTTGTCACTAAAGCAGATATACACCTGTGGTTGGATGGTAAGTTTTCTAAAATCTGGTTACCCGATGCCGTCGAAACGATTGATGAAATCCCTAAAACATCCACTGGGAAATTCATGAAGATAAAACTACGTGAGATGTATTCAGACTGGGTGTGGACATAATTAAAGATGATATTGATAGAGGTTAAAACATGAATAATTCAGTTATTATTGACGCTATACGCACACCTTTTGGGCGGTATAAGGGCGCGTTAAGGGATATTCCAGCTAATCAATTACTAGCGACAGCTCTGCAAGGGGTTATTGATCGGTCTGGGGTCGATAAAAGCTGTATTGATGATGTGGTTGCAGGGGTTGTTACACAAATAGGTGAGCAAGCGGCCGATGTGGCGCGGCAATCCAGTTTATTGGCAGGTTTTCCAACGTCTGTTCCAGCAGTGACACTTAATCGATTTTGTGGCTCAGGCCAACAAGCCGTTCATTTTGCCTCCCAAGTGGTTGAGGCAGGTGATGCAAACTATATGATTGCATGTGGCGTGGAAAGCATGACACGTGTGGCCATGTTAAGTGATATGACAATTGGTAAACCCTATACAGGGTTTGAGCCAATGGGAGAGGCGCTATTGAATAAGTACCCCTTAGTTCACCAAGGGGTTAGTGCAGAACTGATGGCCGATAAATGGGGGATTAGCCGCCGTGATGTTGATGATTTTGCAATTCATAGCCATTTAAAAGCGCAGCATGCAAAACAAGCAGAACTGCAAAAAGAAATTGTGCCGGTAGCAGGTTTAAATGCAAACGGTGAGCCGATGCTGTTAACTCAGGATGAAGGGGTTAGAGCGGTAGTAGATCCAGATAAGCTGGCATCATTAAAAACCATATTTAGACCAACAGGGGGAGGTGTTGTTACCGCTGGTAATGCTAGTCAACTTTCGGATGGTGCAGCAGCCCTTATTATTGCCAATAAAGATATAGCAATTGCCGATGGCTTTACACCAAAGGCACGTTTTGTTGCACGTGTGGTAGTGGGCAGTGACCCAGTTTTACAGTTAGATGGGCCAATTGAAGCCACTAAACGAGCACTCAAAAAGGCGGGTTTATCGGTAGCCGATATTGATTGGTTTGAAATAAATGAGGCGTTTGCAACCGTTCCGCTAGCATGGATAAGGGAAATAAACCCTGCAATAGAAAAAGTAAACCCTTGGGGCGGTGCTATTGCACATGGTCACCCATTGGGCGCGACGGGCGCAGGCCTAATGGCCAAATCAATAGCTGGCTTAGAAGCAACTGGTGGGCAGTTTGCCCTGCAAACCATGTGCATCGGCTTAGGGATGGCAACAGCGACAATCATTGAACGTATTTAACGCAATAAGGTATAAAGGAAAGACGAATGAATTATAACGATAGAACTTTTTTAGTAACGGGTGGCTCATCCGGTTTAGGTGGAGCAACGGCCTCCATGCTTGTAGAAAAAGGGGCCCATGTTATTTTATTGGACATTAATGAACAAACAGGTCAAAAAAAAGAAACTGAGTTAGGTAAAAATAGCCGTTTTATTAAAACGGATGTGACTAACGAAGCGGATGTTATGGCGGCTATTGCGCTGGCAAAACAAGAGTTTAATGGCCTGCATGGGGTCATCAATGCAGCGGGCATTCCCATTGCAGAAAAAGTGCTTGATCGTGATGGCATGCCACACTCCTTAGAATCATTTAAGCGTGGCATAGAGGTTAATTTAGTGGGTACATTTAATGTTATTCGCCTTGCTGCACAAGCTATGAAAGACAATGAACCAACAGAAGACGGTGAAAGAGGGGTGATTGTTAATACGGCATCGGCCGCCGCATTTGATGGCCAAATTGGCCAAGCCAGCTACGCAGCTTCTAAGTCGGGGGTGGTTGGTATGGCACTGCCGATTGCTCGTGAGTTAGCCCGTTATGGTATTAGAGTTTGCACCATTGCACCCGGTCTATTTGAAACACCCATGTTGGCTACTTTATCAGAGGAGGTGCGTGACTCTCTTGGTAAACAAGTTCCATTTCCCCCTCGTTTGGGTCGCCCCAACGAATATGCCTCTTTAGCCTGCCATATTATAGAAAATGTTGTCTTAAATGCTGAAGTTATCCGCCTAGATGGCGCTATTCGTATGACCGCTAAATAGGGCTAAGAATGTTTGAATTAATTTTGGTAGAAACCCCAGCAGAAGGTGTTGGCTTAATACGCTTTAATCGGCCTAAACAATATAATGCCTTGAATAGTCAGCTGTTAACTGAGCTAGCGCAGGCGCTCGAGAGCTTCGAGCAAGACAGCAGTATTCGATCAGTTATTATCACCGGTTCAAAAAAAGCCTTTGCTGCTGGAGCAGACATTGCTGAAATGCTAGGTAAAAGCGGTCAGCAAATGCACGATATGATCACTAATATAAAAGGCTGGAATGCGATTGCAAACTTTTCTAAGCCCACTATTTGTGCCGTATCGGGAATGGCCCTTGGCGGTGGTTTTGAGCTTGCCTTACAAAGTGATATTTTAATCGCCGCAGAGGGAGCAAAGTTTGCTTTACCAGAAGTGAATTTGGGGGTTATTCCAGGAGCAGGTGGTAC
>JAHRWG010000310.1 GCA_019090295.1 Cycloclasticus sp.
GGGGACTCTTTACTGGAACAGGTGGCGCAGCGGTTAAATAGGCTAGTAAGAGGAGAGGACACCGTTGCAAGGTTAGGTGGTGATGAATTCATCCTTCTATTAACAGAGTTAAGCGATAAACAACGCAAGGCAGCGAGCCAAGCCCAAGCAGTAGCCGATAAAGTCCAGCAAGTTTTAGCCGCACCCTTTTTCCTCTACGAGCATGAACACTACATTTCCGTGAGCTTGGGCATAAGTCTTTTTTCAGCAGAGGACAGCAATGCTGATGATATTTTAAAGCATGCAGATACTGCTATGTATAGAGCCAAAGCACAGGGTCGTAATCAAATCTGTTTTTATGAGCCAGAGATGCAAAAAACAGCAGATGTTAGGTTACAGCTAGAAAAGGACTTGCGCCAAGCAATACGGACGAATGAGTTGGAACCTTTTTATCAACCGCAGGTTGACCAGAACGGGCAATGTGTGGGCGCTGAAGTGCTTTTACGCTGGAACCACCCTAGTTTAGGGATGGTTTCACCGGCTCAATTTATTCCCATTGCTGAAGAGTCGGGGCTAATTATTCCATTGGGCGAATGGGTGCTTCGAAGCAGTTGTCAGCAGATAAAAGTATGGGTTGATAAAGGTTTATTTGGCAACAATAACCAACATTTTGCAGTTAACATTAGTCCCAAACAATTTATTCAAAGCGACTTTGTTGCAACAGTCAAAAGTATTATGGAGGAAGCGGGTTTATCGCCGGAGTTACTTTACCTAGAAATAACAGAAGGTATGGTCATGGATAAATTGGATGAAGCCATTGAGAAAATGACAGCTTTGATAGAGCAAGGCATTCGGTTTTCAATGGATGATTTTGGTACGGGGTACTCCTCATTGTCATACCTTAAGCGTTTGCCATTGCAACAACTTAAAATTGACCGTTCCTTTATCATGGATATAGCCAGTGATGAGAATGATCGGGCGATTATAGATGTGATCTTGGCCGTTTGCGATAAACTTAAGTTAGCAGTTGTTGCTGAAGGTGTTGAAACGAAAGAGCAAATAGACTTTCTTGATGATAAAGGCTGTAAGGTATTTCAAGGTTATTACTTTGCGAAGCCTATGTCGGCAAAAGACTTTGAGCAGTGGCTAGAAACTCATTCATAAAGCAGGTAAGAGCCGGTTACTAATGGAGTGGCTTGCACGGCGATAAATAAAATAACTGATAGCTAGGGCGATGATTGTCTAAATATTCAAGACGAAATTAACGCTAATTTAATAGGAGTGTATAAACAATGAAGCTTTTAAACGTGGGCCCAGCTGGGCAAGAAAAACCAGCTGTATTAGATGATAGTAATAATATTCGTTCCTTAGACGGCATTTGCAGCGTCATTTCTGCGGACTTTTTAGCAGATGATGGCTTGGTGAAACTTCAAGGGCTAGATTTAAATACCCTGCCGCTTGTAGACTCCTCGGTGCGAATAGGTGCTCCGTTATTGAAGCCTGGAAAAATTATTGCCGTCGGTTTAAATTATGGTGATCATATAAAAGAAACAGGCTCTCAAGAACAAGCCGAACCCCTATTGTTTACTAAGGCTGTCAGTGCTTTAACAGGGCCTTATGATGATATTGAACGACCTAAAAACTCAACAGAAGTCGACTGGGAAATTGAACTGGTCATTATTATCGGAAAGGAAGCTAAGTATATTACAGAAGAGCAAGCCGAAGAGCATATAGCTGGATTTTGCACAGGCATAGATATGTCTGAGCGACATTTCCAAAAAAACCGAAGTGGCCAGTGGTTAAAAGGTAAAAGTGCGGATACATTTGCACCTATCGGGCCGCATTTTGTGACCCTTGATGAGTTTAAGCAGTACCAATCTAGTCAGGTTACTTTGGATGTTAATGGCGAGCGTATGCAATCGAGTAACACCAATAAAATGCTGCACCCGGTGAAAAAATTAGTCAGTTATATCAATGAGTTTATGAGTTTACAGCCAGGAGACTTAATCTTTACCGGTACGCCAGAAGGTGTTGGTGCAGGCTTTGTTCCCCAGCGGTTCCTTAAAAAAGGTGACCAAGTGGTGGCAGAGGTCGAAGGGCTTGGTGAGCAGCGGCATCAAATAATAGAGTACCGTTTGTAACAACAGCATATAAATATAAGCATATTTAACAGGCTTTTTTGTATCGATACTATTGTCTAGTTAAGGTGCGTCAAAAACACCCGGTTGCTTCCCCTTTCATTATTTTTTGATTGTTGTACAATAATCAAAAAATAATGAAAGGGGTGCGTAGTGACCAATAAAATAACTCAACATGGTGGAAGTCGCGCTGGAGCAGGGCGTAAGAAAGGCTCATCAGCATATGGTGAGCCAACGAAAGTGGTTCGAATCCCAGAAAGCTTATTACCAACGGTTAGTCAGCTATTGAATAAAAAAAAGCAGCAATTAATAGACCCTATTGATTACCCGAATGTTTTTATACCCGAATTAAACGGTAACATCCCCTCTATTCCTTTTTATGGCACAGGTGTAGCGGCTGGTTTCCCATCTCCAGCCGATGACTATATCGAGAAGCGGCTAGATTTGAATGAGCTACTCATTAAAAAACCAGCCTCCACTTTTTTCGTTAGAGCAGATGGTGAATCAATGCTGGGAGCAGGCATACACTCAGGCGATGTCTTGGTGGTAGACCGCTCGCTACACCCAGCCGTTGGCAAAATCATTGTGTGTGCTTTAGATGGCGAGCTAACGGTTAAGCGCCTACGTTCAAAAGAAGGCCGCTTGGTGTTAGCGCCAGAAAACCCAGACTTCCCCGACATTCCATTGCAAGAAGAGGTAGACATGGTTATTTGGGGTGTCGTTACCAATGTCATCCATGATGTCTAACCACACTTGAGTGGGATAATAACGCAGCAGCCAAACCATATTGCTTTAGTCGATTGTAATAACTTTTATGTTAGTTGCGAGCGCCTATTTCGCCCAGACTTAGCGGAAAAACCAGTCGCTGTTTTAAGCAATAATGATGGCTGTATTGTCTCGCGCAGCCAAGAAGTGAAAGCGCTAGGGATTAAAATGGCTGTCCCAGTTCATCAGGTTGAGCAATTAATAAAACGACATAACATTCAGCTTTTTTCATCTAATTACACCTTATATGCGGATCTTTCAGCTCGGGTTATGCATTGCCTAACCGCTTTTTCACCCCGGGTAGACGTTTACTCCATAGATGAAGCCTTTATAGATTTGGACCGTTGGAATCTTAAAAAACTGCCATTAGGGCTAGAGATAAAACAC
>JAHRWG010000311.1 GCA_019090295.1 Cycloclasticus sp.
GCACAATGCAGAAGCCTTACTGTTAGAGAGGCTGCTAGACTACAAACTTTTCCTGACAACTATCATTTTGAAGGTCCGAGAACCGCTAAATTTCATCAGGTTGGTAATGCTGTTCCTCCTTTTTTGGCATTCCAAATATCGAAATTGATAAAAGACATTCTTGATAAGATGGAGCCATAGTATGGTGGTGGGAAAAAAGCACATTCTAGAACCTCATGCAGCATCTTTAAGTCAGTCATTACGTGATATTGGTTATTCTTTAGAGAGCGCTATTGCTGATTTAATAGATAATAGTATTACTGCAAAAGCCAATAATATTTGGATAGACTTTGATATCCATTGTGAGCACCCTTATCTCTCAATCACTGATGATGGCAAGGGGATGTCTCAAAAGATGTTGATTGAAGCTATGAGGCCAGGAGCAGCAAACCCACGTTCCAAGCGAGCTGAAAATGATTTAGGGAGATTCGGTTTAGGGTTAAAGACTGCCTCATTTTCTCAGTGCACACAGCTTACTGTTATTACTAAAGAAGATTCCCTGTTGAGTTCAGCTAAATGGGATTTGGAAATTGTTAAAAATAAAAATAAGTGGATAGTTTATGAGTTAAGTCAAAAGGATATAGAAAAAATTGAGCCTATAAAAAAATTGAAGAATAAAGGCACTGTAGTAATTTGGAATAATATGGATAGATTGCTTGAATATAAGGCAGGTACGATTTCTGCAGATGATTTTTACGAAAAATTTAATTCCGTAGAAAAACATCTTTCGTTAGTCTTTCATAGGTTTTTATCAGGTGAGTTTAGAGATAGGAAATTATCTGTTTTCATTAACGGGAATCCAATTAAATCATTTGACCCATTCTGTATCTCAAATAAGGCGACTCAAATATTAAGAGAGGAGATAGTAAGAATAGATGGGAGCGATATTAAGATTCAGCCTTATATCCTACCTCATCATTCAAAACTAACCAAAGTTGAGTATGATTTTTATAAAAATCGAAGTGATTTTTTGAATAATCAAGGTGTCTATATTTATCGTAACGGAAGGCTAATGGCATGGGGAGATTGGTTTAGGTTAATTCCTAGAGGGGAAGCCACTAAGTTAGCTAGAGTTAAAATTGACTTCCCTAATGCGCTAGATGATTTATGGACAATTGATATTAAAAAATCACGTGCGTATCCACCTCAGCAAGTAAAAGAGAGACTTAAAAATATAGTAAATAGAATTGGAGATCAGAGTAAAAAAGTACATAGGCAACGGGGTGCTAAGTTGTTTAACCCTGAGGCGTACCCAATCTGGGATAGGCATACTGAATCTAGCTCTATTAGATACAAGCTTAATAGAGCTAACCCACTTTTACTCTCGTTGTTAGAAGATCTTTCTGAAACCAATCAACTTGCAGTATCTAAAATTCTAGACGTAGTTGAAAATGCAATACCTGTAGAAGCTATATATTCAGATTACTCAACGCAACCTAGGTCATTCGACCCGTCATCTCAAGAAGGCGAAATTGATTTGAAGGCTAAGCTGAAAGAATTTTGGTCACTAATGTCGACTACAGGAGACTGGGATAAAGTGGAGGCTTTCAAAGTTATTTCAAACATTAAACCGTTTTGTGATAGGCGAGTAGAAACAGAAAAACTAATCCAAGAGATTCTTCAAGATGATTAATAAAAAATTCAAGGATGTTACATACCTTACTTTAAAGCAGTTGCGAAAGAACCCAGTTCTTGATGTGCACCAAATGGAAGCAATAGCAAAAAAAAACTTTTCTATTCTATATGGAGATGAATCCAGGTGAATTTGAGGAGAGTGATTTCTCTGACTATTTTGATTACTTAGAGACAAAGTATAGCCCGAATATGGATGTTGGAAATGTCCTTGTTGAGTCTGAATCACCTCATGATGAAAATTGGTTTGAGAAAAGGGATTTTGATTTTAATTACTGGAATGACTATGAAGATTTATTGATTGAGGAAGAATGGTCCCCTAAGGTAGTTGGTGCTTTAAACACTGTAACAGATAAAGTTCTTGGTCTACTTCCAGATCCTCAGGACCCCCGAGAGAGTTGGTATAGAAGAGGTCTAGTTCTAGGTCATGTACAGTCAGGAAAAACAGCAAATTATATAGGCGTTATATCTAAAGCTGCAGATGCGGGTTATAAATTTATTATTGTAATCGCAGGAATTCATAATAATTTACGAAAACAAACTCAGCAGCGAGTTGATGAAGGGTTTATAGGTCGAGATAGCCTTACAAATGAACCGTTAGGTGTTGGGAGACTCTCACCAAATAGGATTAGGCCAATAAACTTAACAGATACTGATAAAGACTTTGATAAGACTGTTAGAGTTCCTCTGGAATTGAAGCATACCGATAAGCCTATCGTTATTGTTATTAAGAAAAACGTAAATACACTTAGTAATTTATATACTTGGCTCAAAAAATTAAATACAACTGAGGGGTTTGAAAGGATAGCCGATACCCCTGTTTTAATGATTGATGATGAGGCTGATAATGCCTCTATAAATACAAATAAACCTGAACTTGACCCCACTAGGACAAATAAAGAGTTAAGAAATATTCTTAATCTCTTTAATAAACGTGCTTATTTGGCTTATACAGCAACACCCTTTGCAAATATATTTATTAATCCAGAAAATAAAGATGATCTTTACGGGGATGACCTATTCCCCAAGGATTTCATTTACTGTTTAGATGCGCCAACGAATTATTTCGGATCTGAAAAAATATTCCTTGACGAAGAAAAATCAGAGCAGGTAGTGAAAATAGTCCAAGATGCTCATTTGCATCTTCCAGTTAAACAGAAAAAGGGAGTGGAAGTTGATTCTTTACCTAATTCGTTAATAGAGGCTATTTATCTATTTGCATTAGCGACCACCATCAGGCACTTACGTGGGCAGAAGAATAAGCATAGCTCTATGTTGATTAATGTTCATATAGTTACTGATGTTCAGCGGCAGGTGAAATTTCACGTAGATGACGAACTTAGAACATTAAAAAATTGTATTAAATTTAATTGTAAGAAATCTCTCGAAGAGGCTGAAAAAGATTCATCTATCGAGCTATTAAAAACTATTTTTAATACGGAGTATAGTGACGCTGGTTTTGAATGGTCGGAAGTCTTGCCAGCTATGGGCGATACAGTAGACGGAATTAAGACTTTTATGGTTAATAGTCAGTCTGAAGACCGGTTAGATTATTCCGAATATGACAAGAATAATGAATCTGTTTCTGCAATTGCCATTGGAGGATTGAGCCTTTCTCGAGGGCTAACTGTAGAAGGTCTAACAGTTAGCTATATATTTAGAAATTCTAAAATGTACGATACCTTATTGCAGATGGGAAGATGGTTTGGTTATAGAGTAGATTATGAGGATCTTTGTCGAATATATATGACAGAAGACTCCCTTGGTTGGTACACGCATATTTCAGAAGTGGCAGAAGAATTAAGAGCGCAATTAAAACGAATGCGTAGAGATGGAAAGAGCCCTATAGATTTTGGTCTGCAAGTTAGAGCTCACCCAGATACTTTAATTGTTACAGCCTTAAATAAAATGAGACATGCTGAATCTAGAGCCATTGAAATAAGTTTTCTTGGGACATTATCAGAGACATTTATTGTTCCTGATAATATTGAAAAAAATACATCTAATCACTCAGCTATAGAGAATTTATTTTCAAACTTGATATCCACCGATATTGATAGGGTTATTGATAAGACTGGATCCCATTGTTTTTATAATGTAACCCCTGCGCTTGTTGAGGACTTCGTTAGAGGCTTTAACTTTCATTCAGGAATGATTGAGCTGAAAGATATCATGCCTGACTTTATACGCAAAACTGTGACACTTTTTCCTGACTGGGACATACTCTTTAAATCACCGAGGTCGGGTGAAAAGGGGCTAGATTGTATGGGCAGTCAAGA
>JAHRWG010000312.1 GCA_019090295.1 Cycloclasticus sp.
ACTAATGGTGGGCGCGTTTTATGCGCTTGCGCACTCGGTGATTCAGTGCAAGAAGCCCAAGCTAAAGCCTATGAAGCGGTTAATGCCATTGATTGGGATAAGGTTTATTTCCGAACCGACATTGCTTATCGAGCTATCGAACGGGAAAAACAATCCTAGTTGGCATCATTTAAAGCAAAAAAAAGAGCTTCAATTGAAGCTCTTTTTTTATCTGAACAATATCGATTAACGCTTCATCGAGGCGAAGAATTCATCATTCGTTTTAGTTTTCTTAAAGCGTTCTAAAATAAACTCAATCGCGCCCATCTCATCCATTGGGTTAAGAATCTTACGCAGAATCCATGTTTTTTGCAGAATATCCGCATCAACAAGGTATTCTTCACGACGCGTACCTGAACGGTTCACATTGATCGCAGGGTACACACGTTTTTCTGCAATTTTTCGCTCTAGGTGCAATTCCATATTACCGGTTCCTTTGAACTCTTCGTAGATAACATCATCCATCCGTGAACCCGTTTCAACCAATGCTGTCGCAATAATCGTTAAACTACCACCTTCTTCAATTTTTCTTGCCGCACCAAAGAAACGTTTTGGGCGCTCCAAGGCATTCGCATCTACACCACCAGAAAGGATTTTTCCAGAAGACGGCGCAACCGCGTTATATGCACGACCCAAACGAGTAATTGAATCCAACAGGATAATCACGTCACGTTTGTGCTCAACCATACGTTTAGCTTTTTCAATGACCATTTCAGCCACTTGCACATGACGCGATGCCGGCTCATCGAAGGTACTTGAGATCACTTCACCCTTCACAGTACGTGACATCTCAGTCACCTCTTCAGGGCGCTCATCAATCAGTAATACAATCAAATCACTTTCTGGGTTATTTTCTGCAATTGAGTGCGCGAGGTTTTGCAAGATCATCGTCTTACCTGCTTTCGGTGGTGACACAATCAACCCACGTTGGCCTTTGCCAATAGGTGATACCAAATCAATCACTCGCGAGGTTAAATCCTCAGTCGTTCCATTGCCCATTTCAAGCTTAAGGCGCTCATTTGGGAATAGCGGTGTTAAGTCTTTAAAAGCAATTTTATTTTTTGCATGTTCGGGCTTTTCAAAATTAAGCTGATCCACCTTCAATAATGCAAAGTAGCGCTCATTATCTTTTGGAGGACGAATTTTCCCAGAAATCGTATCCCCTGTTCTTAAACCAAAGCGGCGAATCTGACTTGGTGATACATAAATATCATCGGGTCCCGCTAAAAATGAGCCATCTGCTGAACGTAAAAAGCCAAAACCATCTGACAATACTTCAAGAACACCATCACCATGAATAGCATCACCTTTCTTTGCTACTTTTTTAAGGATTTCAAAAACAGTGTTTTGCTTTAATGATCGACCGATGTTGTCCACACCTAGATCTTTTGCAGTTTGAAGAATTTCGCTTGCTGGTTTACGCTTAAGTTCGGTTAAGTTCATATGAATATATTTGGAATTAAAGAAGGGTATCCACGTGCTTAGATCAGCACTAAAGGATATTTAAACTATTTTTTTGATTTTTGCACGGCAAAATGCGTGCTAAGAGGTAATACTTTTTTAAGGTAACACTAAAAAACGCCTTCGTCTAGTTATTCCATGACGAAGGCGTTAAACTCTATAAATTACTGTCAATAAAGGCAGCTAATTGAGACTTAGAAACAGCTCCTACTTTAGTCGCTTCTACTTCACCTGCTTTAAAAATCATCAACGTTGGAATACCACGTACTCCAAATCGACGAGGCACGGCTGGGTTTGAATCAATATCAAGCTTAACAACTTTAAGCTTGCCAGCGTATTCATCGGCAATCTCATCGAGGATCGGCGCAATCATTTTGCATGGGCCACACCATTCTGCCCAAAAATCTACTAAAACTGCCTGATCAGACCCTAATACATCTGCTTCAAAAGCATCATCGCTGGTATGAACTACATTTTCACTCACTATTTCTTCTCCGTTCGGTTAATACTATGCATCGGTACATCATAATAGAGTACGATATATCTTCATAGCTTAACACGTTTGCTAGCAAGCTAAAATTGATTTAATTATCACTATATTCCTTTAAATTTAAAATAAACCTCTTATGTCTTCAACCCATTTAACCGACACTACATTTTCATCCCTTGGCTTAGCACAAAGCATCATAGATGGGCTGGACGAAGCAGGCTTTAAAAACTGCACCCCTATCCAAGAGCAAACGCTACCCATCAGTATCTCAGGTAAAGACGTTGCGGGGCAGGCACAAACAGGAACAGGCAAAACGATTGCCTTTTTATTAGCCACTTACCACGCTCTTCTAAGCAAACCTGCTAGCGATAACAAGTCAGGGGTCAGAGCGCTTATTCTCGCACCGACGCGAGAGCTGGCCATCCAGATCCATAATGATGCTTTAATTATTGGCAAACACACGGGCATTAAGGTTGGCTTAGCTTATGGCGGCACTGACTATGAAAAGCAGCGTAAGACCTTAGAAGATGGTGTCGATATTTTAATTGGCACCCCAGGCCGTACCATCGACTTTTTTAAACAGAAGGTTTTTAACTTGAGAACGGCTGACGTTTTGGTGTTAGATGAAGCCGACCGAATGTTTGATCTTGGTTTTATTAATGATATTCGTTATTTATTACGTCGCCTACCTGAACCAGAGAAGCGTTTAAACTTACTTTTTTCTGCAACCTTATCATTCAAAGTGACCGAATTAGCTTACGAGCACATGAACAGTCCTGAAATGATTAGAATTGAGCCTGAGCAAGTAACCGCTAAAATGGTCGTAGAATCCATTTACTACCCTTCAGATAATGAAAAAATTCCTCTATTAATCAAAATATTAAATGATGAAAAACCTAATCGGGGCATTATTTTTATTAATACGAAACATAATGCTGATCGTTTAAACCGCTACTTAGAGGGAAATGGTTTTGATAATGCCGTTTTATCTGGCGATGTTCCGCAAAAGAAACGCCAGCAAATACTTATTCGTTTCCAAGAGGGAAAACTGCCTTTATTAATTGCTACTGACGTAGCCGCCCGAGGCTTGCACATACCTGAAGTCAGCCATGTATTTAATTTTGACCTACCCCAAGATGCCGAAGATTATGTACATAGAATTGGTCGTACCGCACGATCAGGTGCTAGCGGCAAAGCCATTAGTTTTGCCTGTGAAACCTATGCGTACTCATTACCCGATATTGAAGCTTATATTTCTCATAAAATCCCTTTTAGTCAAATTGATAGCTCGTCTTTGCCTAAGGTTAAGCCCCCTGTAAAAAGAACGGTAAAACCACCGGCTAAACATCATCGACCAAAACCTAACGCTTCTAGAAAGCCTTCACCAAAAAGAACTAAGGCTTAATTCACTCTTAAGCAGGTTGGATTTCACTTAAATTCTTAACCGCCACAAACTCGTGCACCAGGCGTGGCGGCTGCGTTGTATCGGGTTGAGTCACTTCAACTAAATGCCCAATTCCAAACGTATCCGCCGCCTTTAGGACGCTTAGACTATCATCAATGATAATTGTTCTAGACTTATTAAAGCGTTCTAACTTATAGAGTTCTCGCCAAAAATTCTGCTGCTCTTTTGGGTACCCTAAGTCATGCGCGGACACCATTGCATCAAAAAACTCAATTAGCCCTGTTTTTTTCATCTTAATCACCAAGCTTTCAACGTGTGCATTAGTCACCAATACACAGTATTTACCGGCTTGCTTTACAGCATGTAAAAATTCTCGAGTTTCCGGCAACTCCTTAATGGCCTCTTGGTGCTGAAGCTTTAACGCTACAATATCCACGCCCAGTCTATCGCTCCAATAATCCAAACAATACCAGTTTAACAAGCCTTCTTGCGATTTAAAAATAGGCCTCAACTGTAACTTAGCATCGGCTAACGACAGCCCTTCCTTCTTAGCAAAATAACTGGGTACCAAGGTTTGCCAGAAGTAGTTATCAAAATGTAAATCTAGCAGCGTGCCATCCATATCAAGCAGCACTGTATCAATACCCTTCCAGTCAATCATATGTTACTCCTCTAACTACGCCTATACATCAGCACAACGCCATCCCATTTGGATCAGCAGCCGTATGGTGTCGGTAAAAAACTCAACACCAACTATTCTTGCTAAAAAGCTAACCAATAAGTGACCTATAAGCTGTTATGCTAATCATACACCCTTACGTAAACATGCCACCACACCCTAATTAAGACAAGTAAATGACATGAATAAAGCAAAACGCTTAGAAATCTTTCAACGCCTAAGTCTAGCCATTCCAAACCCTGAAACTGAGTTAAATTACAATAGTCCCTTTGAATTACTAATAGCCGTTATTTTATCTGCTCAAGCAACTGATAAGGGCGTTAACAAAGCAACTGATAAGCTTTTTCCTGATGCTAACACCCCCGAAGCAATCGCTGAACTTGGTGAGCTTAGACTAAAAGCATACATCAAAACAATAGGCCTTTTTAACACCAAGGGTCGTAACATTATCAAAACGTGCCAGCTACTTATACAACGGCATAACAGTGAAGTCCCTCGTACTCGTGCGGAACTAGAAGCCCTTCCCGGTGTCGGTCGAAAAACAGCAAATGTTATGCTAAACACGGCATTTGGCTTCCCCACCATTGCTGTTGATACGCATATTTATCGCGTTAGCAACCGAACAAAAATTGGTATCGGTAAAACGGTGCTTGATGTTGAAAAAAAACTTGAGCGGCATATCCCCAAGGCCTTTATGTTAGATGCCCATCACTTACTCATTTTACATGGTCGTTATACCTGTATTGCTCGCAAACCACGGTGTGGCTCCTGTGTTATTGAAGAACTATGTGAATACAAGAAAAAAATCATTGATTAACATTTCTAGGCTAGCGCTTCCTGGTGTGAACTAATTTACAACTGTTTGAAAGTTTTTCTTACCCACCTAGGTCTATTAAACCGCATATGGCAAACTGCATACTCAGGTGGCCATTAATTGCTACATTACAAATATCACTTTAACTGACAAGGACTACTTATGAATATGCCTATAAAAAAACCCCTCGCTGCTGCACTGGGTGCCGCCTTTATTACCTCTGTTAGCTTCACATCAACTGTTAGCGCAGAGGTCAACCCGTTCGGAGTCACTGAACTTGAAACTGGGTATATGGTACTAGCCGAAGGTAAATGTGGTGAAGGCAAATGCGGTGACAAGAAAGCTGCAAAAAAGGCTGCCGAAGCTAAATGCGGTGAAGGCAAGTGTGGCGACAAAAAAGCTGCAAAAAAGGCTGCCGAAGCTAAATGCGGTGAAGGCAAGTGTGGCGATAAAAAAGCTGTAAAGAAGGCTGCCGAAGCTAAATGCGGCGAAGGCAAGTGCGGCACTAAAAAATAAATACTATTGATACCATGTCAAATACCTACCCTGTTACAGGGCCAGGTCTCGGACTACGGCGGGCCTTTGTTGGCCCGCTTATCGAGAACCCGCCAAGCAATATCGGCTTCTACGAAGTCGTCCCTGAAAACTGGATTAATTTAGGTGGCAAGTATGGCAAGCAACTTCGCCAACTCACCGAGCAATTCCCTTTCGTGGCACACGGCTTATCCCTCAGCATTGGCAGCCCCGACCCACTCGACACCGCTTTCGTTCGAGATGTTGGCCAGTTCCTCAAGCAGCATCAAATTAAAATCTACAGTGAACACCTAACCTATTGCAGTGATGGTGGCCATATGTATGACCTTATGCCCATTCCCTTTACTGAAGAGGCCATCGATCACGTAGCTCAACGAATCATTCAAGTACAAGATATTCTTGGTGAGCAAATTGCCATTGAAAATGCCTCATACTACGCAGCGCCAGGCCAAGAGATGGAAGAGATTGATTTTCTCAATGCTGTCATTCAAAAAGCGGACTGCAAACTGCTGATCGACATTAACAATATTTATGTCAACAGCGTAAACCATCAATATGACGCCGTGAAATTTCTAAAGCAGCTTCCTGGTGAGCGTATCAGCTATGCGCATATCGCTGGGCATTACAATGAAGCTGAGGACATCATCATTGACACTCACGGTGCTGATATTATTGACCCCGTTTGGTCATTGCTTGATATCGCATACCAACATTTTGGTGTTTTCCCAACCCTGCTGGAGCGAGATTTTAACATCCCTCCTTTAGCTGATTTATTGCACGAGGTGAACACCATTGAACAAGCACAAATACGCCACCAATTTGCCAACAAAAAAGAGTTCAATCGTGGACACGCCTAGCTTCATTACAACCCAGCACCGCTTCACTCAATATATTCGAAACCCCAACAATGCGCCTCCCCCTAGCGATATTGAAAAACGTCGCGCCGATATTTACCGAGACCTCTTCTTCAATAACTTACAAGGTTTCTTAGCCGATAATTTCCCCGTACTTCGGCAAATTTCAAGCGATGAATATTGGAACTCATTAGTCCAAGATTTTTTTTCTCACCACCAAAGTAGCAGCCCTTATTTTGCCCAAATCCCTGCCGAGTTTATTGCTTTTTTACAAACCGAGCGCGCAAACAACCCAGCCTCCTCAGACGATCAGCCATTCTTATTGGAGCTCTGCCATTATGAATGGGCCGAACTCGTTGCAGCAACCGCGGATGGCGATCAGCAAAGCAAACCTAACAGTAGCCTAATCGAAGAGGCAGTACTGTGTTTATCCTTCAGCGCATATCCCCTTACCTACCAATATCCCGTTCATACTATCTCGCCAGACTCACTTCCTTGCGAGCTGCCTGAACAACCCAGCTACCTAATTGTTTACCGTAACGATCGTGATGAAGTGGTGTTTCTAGAAACTAACCCGATGACCCACGCCTTACTCGAAAAGCTCAGCAATAACACTCAAGAAAGCTGTGAAGCTATTTTAAATACATTGGCCGAGGACATGCAGCACCCTAAACCTAAGGTTGTTATTGAAGGCGGGCTTAACATTATTAGAGAATTTATTGAACGCGGGGTTATTGTTGCCGTCACTTAAACCTTATTAACTTAGTGTCTAGTGGTACTGAGATCTTAGACCAACCATTAATAATATACATCGCAGTGCTTTTTAGAGTTTGGCGTGGTGTGGGCACTGCTTAGCAGCTGCTCCAGTCATCTCAAAAATAATGAGGAGACTTAAACATCAGCACCAATTCGACGCCCAATTTTAAATCCTCATAAAGGGGCGTTTTTAAATCACCACTTACCCCACAAGCTGCTCAATTCAATCGCCTTCAGCACATTATCAATAAAATCACCTGTTTTCTAATGAGCCTAGGAATCTAATACGCCTATAATAAGTTCATTTCAATACAAGCTAATATCATCATGAGCAATCCATCACTTTTCGAACAGGCAGAACTTTCCATACCGGGTGGCGTTAATTCACCCGTTCGCGCATTCAAGGGGGTCGGTGGTGAGCCTATTTTCATTGACCATGCCAAGGGCGCTTATATTGTTGACACCCAAGGCAAGCAATACATTGATTATGTCGGTTCATGGGGCCCAATGGTATTAGGCCATAGCCACCCTGCTGTTGTTGATGCCGTTAAGCAGGCGGCTGAAAAGGGCTTAAGTTTTGGCGCACCAACGGTTATTGAAACCCGTATGGCTGAAAAAGTTTGCAGCCTAGTGCCTAGTATCGAGAAAGTAAGAATGGTGAGTTCTGGAACAGAAGCCACTATGAGCGCCATCCGTTTAGCACGTGGCTTTACGGGGCGTGACAACATTATAAAGTTTGAAGGCTGCTACCACGGCCATTCCGACTCGCTATTGGTTAAAGCTGGCTCTGGCGCATTGACCTTTGGCGTACCCAGTTCACCGGGCGTTCCAGCAGCACTGGCAGACCATACATTAACCCTCCCTTATAACGATAGCAACGCCATAAGCCAGTGCTTAAACGAGCAAGGCGACAGTGTTGCTTGCATCATCGTTGAGCCGGTTGCTGGCAATATGAACTGCATTCCACCCGAACAAGGTTTTTTAAACACCCTCAGAAGCCTCTGCGACGAATACGGCATTGTCTTAATATTTGATGAGGTGATGAGTGGTTTTCGCGTCGCTCTTGGTGGTGCACAACAGCTGTACGGTGTAACACCTGACCTCACTACACTAGGAAAAGTTATTGGTGGCGGTATGCCCGTTGGTGCATTTGGTGGCCGAGCAGACATTATGGCGCAACTCGCACCAGAAGGCCCTATATATCAAGCCGGAACACTGTCCGGAAACCCTCTGGCCATGGCAGCTGGGCTTACTACTTTAGAGCTAGTTAGTCAGCCTGAGTTTTATAACCATTTAGAACAACGTACCCACCAGTTAGTCGATGGGCTACAACGGCTTGCTGACG
>JAHRWG010000313.1 GCA_019090295.1 Cycloclasticus sp.
AAAAAGCATTTAGCTAAATAAAAGGATTAAACATGGACTTTGACGCATTGTTACAACTGGTCGTTCACAAAAAAGCGTCCGACTTATTTATTACTGCGGGATGGGCGCCATCGTTAAAGGTGAATGGCAGCTTGCAAGCCATTTCTAAAAATACATTAAATAACTCTCAAACTCACGAAATAGTCCTCAGCATTATGACGGCTGGCCAAAAAGAAGAGTTTAAAATAACCAATGAATGTCAGTTTGCCATTCAACGGCCAGGTATTGGGCGCTTCCGTGTTAGTGCCTTTACCCAAAGAGGTAGCGCTGGCATGGTACTTCGTCGCATTGAAAGTGAAATACCAACTGTAGAAGAATTAGGTATCCCACCTATATTGAATGAATTGGCTATGACAAAACGTGGCCTAATTATTTTTGTAGGTGCAACGGGCACCGGCAAATCCACATCATTAGCGGCAATGGTCGGTCACCGTAACAACAACAGTACAGGGCATATTATTACCATAGAAGACCCTATTGAATACTTACACCCCCACGCCGGCTGCGTGATCAGCCAGCGTGAAGTAGGTATTGATACCGAATCATATGAAATTGCCTTAAAAAATACCCTACGGCAAGCCCCTGACGTTATTTTAATTGGTGAAATCCGAACAAGAGAAACCATGAACCATGCTATCGCTTTTGCCGAAACTGGGCATTTATGCCTATCAACTCTGCACGCAAATAATGCCAACCAAGCACTGGATCGTATTATTCACTTCTTCCCTGAAGAAGCACATAACCAGTTATTTATGGACTTATCACTCAACCTAAAAGCATTAATTGCCCAACAACTAATACCCACAGTAGATGGCAAGGGTCGCAAAGCCGTTATTGAAATACTCATAAACACACCACTCGCTTCAGACTACATTAGAAAAGGCGAAGTTCATAAGTTAAAAGACTTAATGAAAAAATCAGCCGAGCATGGCATGCAAACGTTCGATCAGGCCCTCTATGAACTATACAAAGAAGGTGGCATTAGCTATGAAAACGCCTTGTTATATGCCGACTCTAAAAATGAAGTGCGACTAATGATTAAGCTTGGCGATGAAAGCACGCCAGGGCTTGATGATGATCTCTTATTAATCGATAACGACTAAGAAACGACCGTTTATCCGATTGAAAATACCGCTTATCTCTTATGACTGGCCCTTATAAAAAAAACTGTTAGGCTCATAAACTATGAAGACTCATCAACAACATTTCACCTTAAAGGCGCAGCAAGGTTTTACGCTCATTGAGCTAATAATAACACTTGTCATTGCTGGAATTTTGTTATCCATAGGTATTCCCAGTTTTAACTCATTCTTAAAAAACAACCAGCTAACCACTCAAATCAATGAGCTTGTCACCAGTATTAACCTTACACGTAGTGAGGCTATCAAACGTGGTTTCAGTTCAACGATATGCAAAAGCGATACAAGAACATCCTGCGGTGGCAACTGGACAGATGGATGGATTGTTTTCGAAGATCAAGATGGTCAAGGGGATGTTGACGCAGGCGTTGATACAGTTATACGTGTTTATGATGAATTGCAAGCGGGCAACACCTTAACCTTTGGGGCAAAAAATAGAATCACCTACTCATCTCAAGGAATCGCCGTAGGGTTTAACGATACATTTATACTGTGCGACAACAGAGGTGCCACAGAAGCAAAAGGCCTCGTTGTATCCAACACCGGCAGGGCTAGACTAGCGATTGATGGTAATGCCGATGGTACCGTCGAAGACGGCAGTTCAACAAATATTACGTGCCCATAAACATGACTACAAAACTCAACACTAGCAAAGGCTTTTCACTTATTGAAGTAATGGTGGCCGTCTTTGTTTTAGCGATTGGCCTTTTAGGCATTGCTGGACTACAAGTTACCGCGATTAAAAGTAACCACACTGCCATGTCGCGAACACAATCTACTCAACTGGCTTACGACTTAGCCGATAGGATGCGTGCCAATATGCCCGGCACCATAGCGGGAAATTACCTAGCTACGTCAGCCCCTAGTGAAACATATAATTGTTTTGATGACTTTACAGGCGTAGGCACAGGAGAATGTTCACCGTTACAAATGGCTCATGCCGATTTAGACTGGGCATTTGAATTGGCTGCTGACACCCTCCCATTCGTTTCAGCGGCTGTTAGTTGCACTTCACCAGGAGGAACCACCGTTACCGCTGATACTGGAGCAGAAGATTGTGCACAAGGGTTTACCCATACCATTACTGTTACTTGGAGCGAACAGGATGATTCAAATGGCTTAGTTAGCAAGTCCATGAGTGTGGAGTTTCAACCATGAGTAACCAAACAACTTTACACCTTAAATCAAAAAAACAACAGGGTATAACACTGGTAGAGCTAATGGTGGCCATGGTTATTGGCTTGCTGTTAACTGCTGGCATATTCCAGTTATTTGTTTCTAATAAGCAAACCTATCGGGTTACAGAAAACATGTCCCGCCTACAAGAAAGTGGGCGTTTTGCAATGCACTTTCTTACCAATGATATCCGCATGGCGGACTACTGGGGCTGCCGAGGGTTTGACATCACAATTGATAACAACCTAAATGCAAGCACCATCTTCGACACATATACTACCGCCCTAGAAGGTACAAACGATGATAATGGCAGTGGTGATATCATTACTGGCACAGACACCATCACCATAAAAGGCACCTTTGGTTCAGGTGTTTTCCTTACTAGTGTTCCAGATGTGGCGGCTGCAAGCTTCAAAGTTACCGATAATAGCGAACTTGAAGAAGGTGATATTATTTTATTAAGTGACTGCTCAGATGGGGACTTAATTCAAATAACAAATGATCCTGGTGTTGGTGGGAATGTTGGTTTTGATAATGTTGTCACTTCAACTGGCGGAACCGAGGTTCCTGGAAACGCTGATAAGGTGCTTAGATCTACGTATGATGGCACAGGCGCCCAAGTCTACAAAGTAAACTTTACTACCTACTCCATTCAAGAAGGCGCGGGTGGGCCTAGCTCCTTATTTAGTAGCACTAATGGCGGTGCCGCACAAGAACTAGTAGAAAACATTGAGAATATGCAAATTCTTTATGGAGAAGACACCGATGCCGATGGCGCAGCTAACTATTACAAACCATCCGATAGTGTTGGGCTCAATATGGATAATGTTGTATCCGTACGCATTAGCCTTGTTGTCGTAACACTTGATAACAATGTTACCGAACAAGCAAACCCGTATAGTCTTTTTGATGGCGCAGCAATCACACCCACCGATAGACGAATCCGTCGCGTATTCACATCCACTATCGTTATCCGTAACAGACTACCTTAATGAAAATCTTACAACACAATAGCAAACAATCCGGAACAGTTTTATTTGTCAGCCTTATATTGCTATTAATTATGACCCTTCTAGGCATAACAGGCATGCAAACAACTATTTTAGAAGAAAAAATGGCCGGTAATTCTCGAAATATTAATCAAGCCTTCCAGTCAGCTGAAGCAGCATTACGCCGTTCTGAAGAGTGGCTAAGTGCTCAGACAAGTGAACCTGAAGCCACCAGCGCAGGAACTAATAATATATGGACATTGAGCGCAATGGACCCAGACACCAGTAACAGTTATGAGTGGTGGGAGGAGCGCAATAGCTCATGGTGGAGCTCAAATGGTGTCTCCTACGGCTCCACGCTCAGTGGAATCAATACACCGCCACGCACCATTATTGAGTATAAAACATTCAAACCTGACACCCTAGTTACAGGGACAGGGGGCATTCCAATAGGCCTTACATTTTATCAAGTAACTGCCAAAGGGACAGGCGGCTCAGATCAAGCAAAAGTATTGCTACAAAGTATAACTGCAAGAAGGTACTAAATATGTTTTCAAAAAAACTAATGTTTCTCTTTCTTTTATTTGCCATCACGTCAAATACTCACGCCACCAATTTAGGCATTAGTTCAGTACCGTTATTTCTAGGCGGAGCGGTTGAGCCAAATATTATGTTTACCCTAGATGATTCTGGCTCCATGCAATGGGAAGTTATGCCAGATGAAAACTTACATTTTAGCGTATTTATGTTCCCTCGCCCTGATGGTCTTTATGGAAGTGTAGATTATACTAACCAGGTTCCGAATTTTGATGACGATAATGTGCATAATTTTTTCACGAGGTCCTCTTCAAACAATACTGTTTTTTATAACCCTGATATAACATATACGCCTTGGAGTGATTCTGGAGGCACGAGCATGGGCGACGCCAGCCCTACCGCCGCTTTGTATAACCCAGCTATAACCACTTTGGGTACTATTGACCTAACTGCTCAACAAACTCAAAATGCATGTTGGTTCTCTCACACCACAAGTTTAAATAATGCTTTTTCTGACCCCTGTTTTGGCGATTTCACCTATTGGCCAATTACTTACTTTAACTATACTGGCGGGGATGCTCTAACTCGAGGAAGTTACACCCTCATTGAAATCACTACGGCAACTGCTTCTACAACAACTTTTACTAGCCCTGCCGGTATTATAAGAACAAGAGATGAAGAAATTCAGAACTTTGCTAATTGGTTCCAATATTATCGTTCACGGATTTTGGCTGCACGAGGAGGCGTCGGTCGTGCCTTTGCTCTTCAAAGCACCAATATGCGCGTAGGCTTTTCAGCCATCAACAAAAGCGCTGCAACGATAGACGGTGTTGCTAGCACCGGAGCAGTAGTTAATGGCGTACGCACATTCGATGGCACTGATAGAGACGACTTCTTTGATAACTTATACGGATACCCAATTCTTGACTCTGGTACACCACTACGCAGCGCCTTAGTCAATGTAGGCAGTTATTTTGAAAGAACTGATAACACAGGACCATGGAGTGAAACACCCGGCACATCAAGTTCTACTGGACACTTAGTCTGTCGCCAAAGTTACAATATCCTGATGACCGATGGATACTGGAATGGAACCACAAGTCCCGTCGTTGGTAACTCAGACAATACTGATGGTTCAACGATAAGCGGGCCCAATAATGACGATTATCAATATATCCCAGCAACGCCTTATAAAGACACCACATCTAACACGCTTGCAGATGTTGGAATGCATTATTGGAAAACAGATTTAAGAACCGATTTAAGTAACGAAGTTCCTACCAGCACATTGGACCCTGCCTTTTGGCAACACCTGGTTAACTTCACTGTTGGGCTTGGTGTCATAGGGAGTTTAGACACTAGCACTGATTGGGCAGACCTAGTTGCCGGCACCACAAACTGGCCTACAATAATAACAGATGAAACTGATGCAAACTTTGGATTAGAAACTCAAGAAAAAATAGATGACCTATGGCATACCGCCGTTAATAGCCGTGGTGGTTTTTTTAGTGCATCAGATCCTGATACTTTTGCCACCTCCCTTGCAAATATTTTATCCGACATTTCTGACCGAACCGCATCGGCATCTTCTGTCGCGTTAAATTCTGGCACGGTATCTGGTGACAGCAAGCTTTATCAAGCCAAATTTGATAGTGGTGATTGGACAGGGCAGCTTCTAGCCTACCCCATTAATACCGATGGTAGCTTAGACCCCCAAGCATGGAATGCCGCAGATGAAATACCCGCTGCCGCTAGTCGTATAATCGTTACCTTCGATGGTACTGATGGACAACCTTTTAGTTGGGGGAGTGGTCTTTCAACTAGCCAACAAACTCTGCTTGGTGATGAAAATACCTTAAATTATTTACGAGGCGATCAAAGCCTTGAAGAATCAAACGGTGGCACTTTTCGTAACCGTACAACGCTACTGGGCGACATTGTTCATGCCAGCCCTACTTATGTTGGGCCTCCAGCCTTAAGATATCCTGATATATGGGGAACTAGTGAACCAGAAAACGCCCATCCATACTCTACTTTTAAAGCCAATTATAGCTCTCGTCAGCCCATAATTTATGCAGGGGCAAATGACGGTATGTTACATGCCTTTAATGCTGATACTGGGGCTGAAGAGTTTGCTTACATCCCCAATGCACTCTATGAGACTTTACCTGATTTGGCTGACCCAAATTACGGGCATAACTTCTATGTAGATGGTAGCCCTACGGTTGTTGATGCTTTCTTTGCCGGCGACAACGCGTGGCATACTGTTCTTGTTTCTGGCCTTAGAGGTGGTGGACAAGGCATTTTCGCCATTGATGTCACAAATACCGGTTCTGATGATAGTACAGTCTCTAATAATTTTAGCACTGAAACCAGTGCTTCTACTAAGGTCTTGTGGGAGTTTACCGACAAAGATGATGTGGATTTAGGTTACACCTTTGGGCAGCCAAGTATTGTTCGTTTGCAAAACGGTGAATGGGCTGCTGTATTTAGCGGAGGATACAACAATACTGTTGATAATGATGCTGATGGCGGTTTAACCAATGACAGCACCACAGGCGATGCTGTTTTGTATATTGTAAACATTGAAACTGGCGCGCTAATTAAAAAGCTTTCAACTGAGGTTGGTTCAGCAGAAGACCCCACTGGGAATAATCGACCAAATGGCCTTTCAACCCCTTCAGTTATTGATGTAGATGGCGACTCAATTGTTGACACCATTTATGCTGGTGACTTATTTGGCAACCTATGGAAAATTGATATCAGCAATGACAACACTAGCCAGTGGAAGTTCGCCTACACATCAGGCGGTGATCCTACACCAATTTATAATGCTTGTGCTGCAAGTACCTGTACAGGTAGCAATACCCAACCAATTACCACTCAAATACAGGTTGTTCGACACCCTATTTACCCTGGCTATCTTGTGTTATTTGGAACAGGCCAGTATTTTGAAGTCGGCGACAACTCTACAACAGGACAGTTAACACAAACTGTTTATGCTGTATGGGACAAAGAAGAGGCATCATTAACTTCTATTGATAGAGACGACCTTTTACAACAAGAAATCATCAAGGAAGTGACAGACTTTGGCTTTGGCTTAAGAGTAAGCACCGAAAATGCCATTAATTGGTCAACTCGAAATGGTTGGTTTATGGATTTAATTAATACAGAGAGTGGCAATACAAACAATTACGGTGAGCGTCAAGTTAGTAATATGATTGTTAGAAATGGCCGTTTAATTTTCACAACCCTTGTACCTTCTGATGACCCTTGTGATTTTGGTGGCAGCGGCTGGCTTATGGAGATTAATGTAAACACCGGAGCAAGGCTTACTTTTTCACCATTTGACCTAAATAGCGATGCCGCGTTTAATATCAGTGACTTTGTCAATGTAGGCGATTTAGATGGCGATGAAGTTGATGATTACGTGCCCGTCAGTGGTAAAAAGTCTAACGTGGGCATTATACCAACGCCAAGCATTACCGAAAATCTAAATAACAATACTGAATACAAGTACAAAAGTGGCTCAACCGGCTCAATAGAGCTAACTGTAGAAAACCCAGGCGCTCGTCCAAATGGAAGGCAATCATGGCGACAGCTATTTTAATTAAGGAAAACCTATGAAACTCAAAATAATATTAAACACTATATTTCTTTTAATTTCATTTTCTGCCGTGTCTGCAGAAATATATGAAGGTGTTGTGGAACGACAAATTCAAGGGAATAAAATCATTCTCATCTCAGGGGGGCAGTATTTCATTGACCATACGAGTATCATTCGTGGCATGGTCAAGCGAGGTGAAACTGGGCCAGTATTTGATGTAGGTACAAAATTAGGCTTTAAGCTTGACGAAAGCAACGCTGGAAAGATTAAACATATTTCTGAAGGGTGGGTTTTAAAATGAAACCTGTAAACTCAGGCTTCACCCTTATTGAATTAATGATAGTTGTTGTCATCATTGGAATACTTGCGACAGTTGCCTACCCATCCTATGTTGATAGCACTAGAACAGCTAACCGAAGCACGGCTCAGGCCGATCTTCTGCAATTAGCAAGCTTTATGGAACGTAATTTTAGTGAGGCAAACCGTTATGATCAGGATTCATCTGGCACTGCAATGAACACCGCGTCTCTTCCATTTAATCAAACACCTAGAACGGGGACAGCAACGTATGACTATACTATTACATTTTCAAGCACAGCACCTTGCACAACTACAACCTGCTTTACCTTAACAGCCACCCCTGCTAGTGGGCAAACAGCTGATTCTTGTGGAAATTTAACCTATACCCAAGCAGGTGTAAAATCCGCAAGTGGCACGGGAACTTGTTGGCGCTAACAGGGTCAAGGTCAGGGATCAAAGAGGGGATAAAGGAGTCAGCCAGCTTGATTTCAGGCATATATATTACTATACATGTCCACGATGAATATCGAAATATATGCTGCTTTGATTGATGCTGGCTAAAGTGAAGAAAAAGCAAAGGCTGCCGCAATATCGGTAACCGATTATGAAAAGGATATTAATGAGGTTAAGCTAATAAAATGGGGCGTTGGGTTAATTATTGCTGCAGAGATCTTACCCTTGATGAAAAATTTATTTTCTTAAAAAGAGACCAAGAGGGGCAAGCATCTTGATTTCTATCAACCACAACACTTCCTTCATTGAACTAAAATCCCCCTCTAAATTGTTGTGCTTCGCATACTCAGCACCAACCTACCAAAAAAACAAGGACCCACTTTAGGCAATGGTTTTCATTTTTATTGATATTAACCAATATTAATTATATCGAGTGTTGTTTCGTAACGTTGGTGGCAAAATAACTCAAATTCTTTCAACGCGCCTTTTTTAGGCCATGCACCCGTTATGTCGCTTAACTGCCCTGCACTTAATTCATAGCTCGCTAATAATTGAATATACTCTTGACAGCGCTCGTTAGAAATGACGATTGGTGGTAGCCCTGCATTTAACAATGGAATGTTAGCCAGTAACCGGGCAATACGTCCATTGCCATCCCAGAATTATTTACAGTCTCCAGAATGGGTGAATGTGAGCGATGGCTACATGGATCATTGCATAGGCGTGTATAGCACTCTTTATATTTTCAAGATGTGAGCTTGAGTTGATGAAATGAATGACTTCAGACATTAATTTCTTTACATGGCGTGGGTACGCGTATTCAAGGTAGGTTGGCTTGCCACTTAGGTCTCGAATCCTTGTTCCGTTCGGTTCTACCTTCCTCGCACCAGTTGGTTTGTAAATATCACGAATAATATCCGTTTGTATGCTTCATGGAGTTCATAAATATTGCTTGCGGTAACGCCTGTGTTTAACATGCGGTAAAGCAGCTCTATTGCACCTGTCTCTTATACACATCTGACGCTGCCGACGAACTCTA
>JAHRWG010000314.1 GCA_019090295.1 Cycloclasticus sp.
CAAGGTGGCGAACTA
The DNA here is from genome assembly GCA_019090295.1 of Cycloclasticus sp. Lineage (GTDB taxonomy): Bacteria > Pseudomonadota > Gammaproteobacteria > Methylococcales > Cycloclasticaceae > Cycloclasticus. Next base: position 16 of record JAHRWG010000314.1, read on the forward strand.
ATGTCACGTATTAAAGGTGTACGGAAAAAGCTATCACAAGAACTTGGTTTTTTAATACCTTCTGTCCATATTAGGGATAACTTAGATTTAGCACCAAATGTTTATAGACTGACACTAATGGGTGTGAATATTGGTGAAGTAGATATTCACCCGGACAGAGAATTAGCCATAAACCCCGGGCAAGTATTTGGTGAGTTGCAAGGAATAGCGACAAAGGATCCCGCTTTTGGCTTAGACGCTATTTGGATAGATTCGAATCAAAAAGACCAAGCTCAAACGATGGGCTACACAGTGGTAGACCCAGGGACGGTAGTTGCAACACACCTCAGTCAAGTTATTCAAACGCATGCGTATGAGTTGTTGGGTCATGAAGAAGTGCAGCAAATGTTGGATACCTTGAAAAAGACAGCACCCAAGTTGGTTGAAGACTTAGTGCCAGATACCATGCAATTAGGCACCATTGTTAAAGTGATGCAAAACCTACTGCAAGAGAATATTCCGGTTAGAGACACTCGTACAATTGCGGAAGCACTTATCGAACATGGACGTGTGAGTCAAGAAACTGGCGCTTTAACAGCGGCTGTTCGTGTGTCATTAGGTCGGTCTATTGTCCATAAAATCAGTGGGTTAGAGCCAGAATTATCTGTTATTACATTGGATCCAGAGTTGGAACGCTTATTGCAACAAAGTTTACAATCGTCAGAAGATGGGAGTGCGGGCTTAGAGCCTGGTTTGGCAGAACGGATGATAAAAGCATTGCAAGAGAGTACACAGAAGTTAGAGATGGAAGGAAAGAGCGCAGCATTGCTGTTTCATCCTTTTTAAGGCCATGGTTGGCTCGTTTTGTAAGGCACTCTATCCCAAATTTAAATGTTCTGTCGTATAACGAGATTCCAGAGGATAAACAAGTAAAGGTGGTTGGTAGTGTCGGGCAGAATGGCTAAAGAAAGATACAGGTACCGGTTTTTGTTTATTCACATTTTAAGTACTGACTCCAAGTGAGAATAAAAAGACTCTATGAGGTATGAATGAATGAAAATTAAAAGGTTCTTTGCTCCAGATATGCGAGAGGCCCTTAGGCTAGTTAAGGAGTCGTTGGGTCGTGATGCTGTCATTTTATCCAACTCTAGTGTCGAAGGCGGTGTCGAAATAGTGGCAGCTAAAGACTACGATGAGCAGGCTGTTCAAAAAGCGGCAGAGGAAAGGGAACAGCTTTTTGAAAAACGCCTGGATGGCGAACTTAAAAAGGACCGAGTGTCTATTGATTGGAACAAGGGCTCAGAGCCATCATACAGGGAGGATTACTCGCCCGTTCAGCCCAAGCGACAAAAAATTGACATCTCGAGCCGAGAAAAAACAGATGAAAAACTGACTAAACCGGTTAAGCCCACTAAAAAAACAGCTTGGATTGAAGACCCTGCAATAAAAGCGGTTAAATATGAATTAGACATGATGAGACAGGAGTTTAGAACGCAGCTAAATGAATTGTCGTGGGCAGATAGAATGCACCAAAATCCTGTTCGAATCGATGTTATACGGCGTTTATTGGATACCGGCTTCTCCAAAAAACTCAGTGTTAAACTGGCCGAAACTGTTCCTGCTGATAGTGAGCTTGAAAAGGCTTGGCAGAGTTGTCTCGAACTGACGTCAGCATCATTACCTGTTGCTGAGAATACAATACTTGAAGATGGGGGTACCATTGCTTTAGTTGGCCCAACAGGTGTTGGAAAAACAACGACGATAGCCAAGCTTGCAGCCCGGTTTAGGATGCGGCATGGGGCTGATCAGTTGGCCTTAATTACAACCGATAATTTTCGCATAGGGGCACACGAACAACTGAGTAACTTTGCAAGAATTCTTGGGGTTCCAATGCGGGTAGCATCAACTGCAGAAGAACTAGATGAAGCCTTAAGTGATTTCAGTGATAAAAAATTGGTTTTAATAGATACGGCAGGCATGAGTCAACGAGATATGCGGATGACAAAACAATTTGAATTGTTACAAAGTGATACCGTGACGATAGATAATTATTTGGTTATTTCAGCAACCACGGAATCACGCGCTATGCGTGACGTGTTAAAAACCTTTTCGGACGTAAACCCCAAAGCTTGTATTCTAACTAAATTAGACGAAATAGATTGTCCTGGAAGTGTTTTATCTGCCATTATTGAATCACAAGTGCCCATTAGTTTTACCGCTGACGGGCAACGAGTTCCAGAGGACCTTCATTACGCTTGTGCTGATGATTTAATGGCGAAATTTAGTGACCTCGAAGTATTAGCAGATGAAGATGATATTGCCTTGTCGGTATTACTAGGTGAGCCTACATGCCATGCGAATGTTTAAAGAGGATGTTGACCAAGCAACAGGATTGAGACGAATGACGAATATTAAGCCAGTTAGAGTAATAGCTATAGCCAGTGGTAAAGGTGGGGTTGGAAAAACAAACCTATCGGTTAACCTAGGCGTTTCCTTGTGTAAACTTGGAAAAAAAGTTGCTTTGCTGGATGCAGATATGGGGCTAGCCAATGTTGATATACTTCTGGGTTTGCACCCAGAATATAATTTGACACATGTTATTAATGGTGAAAAAACATTAGGTGATATTGTCGTTGAAGGGCCACATGGCTTAAAAGTTATACCTGCATCATCAGGTGTGCAACATATGGCGGAAATGGGGGTCATAGAGCAGGCAGGCATTATTAGTGCGTTTAGTGAGTTTGAGCATGATATTGATGTGTTACTGGTAGACACTGCGGCAGGTATACACAGCAGCGTTGTGAATTTTGCCCGTGCGAGCCAAGAGATTTTAATTGTTGTTTGCGACGAACCTACCTCTTTAACAGATGCTTACGCATTAATAAAACTACTAAATAGAGACCATGGGGTTAATCGGTTTCACATTATTACCAATATGGTTGATACGCTTCAAGACGGTAAGGCGCTATACCAAAAGCTATGTAAAGTAACGGATAAATACCTTGATGTAGCACTTTATTTTACAGGGGCTATTCCTTTTGATAAAAGTCTACGTCAAGCTGTAAAAAAACAACAAGCTGTGGTTGAGTCAATGCCTCAGAGTCCGGCATCCCAAGCGATTAAGGGCCTAGCAAAGAAAATAATAAACTGGCCAAGCCAACGAGCAGTAGGAGGGTATCTGGAGTTTTTTGTCGAACGCTTGATTGAGTCAACCCAACAGGGAGAGTCTAACCAGTGAATGGTATATCGATGTATACTAATTTACAGGCAAGCAGCGCGGGTGAGCTGGTGACTAAGCATGCGCCATTAGTTAAGCGTATAGCCTATCATTTATTGGCTAAGCTACCTGATACGGTATTGGTTGAAGACCTTATTCAAGCAGGTATGATCGGTTTGTTAGAAGCATCCCATAACTTTAAAGAAAGTGGTGGAGCGAGTTTTTCTACCTATGCTGGCATTCGTATTAGAGGCTCAATGCTGGACGACGTTAGACGAACCGACTGGACACCACGTTCAGTACATAGAAAAGCACGGAAGATTACCCAAGCCATGCAAAATATTGAGCAAAAAACAGGGCGTGATGCACGTGATACCGAAGTAGCGGGGTTATTGGATATAACACTGGCGGAATACCATAAGATATTACAAGATAGTACCTGTTGCCGTTTATTCAGTACCGATGAGGTTGAAGGCAATGAAGGTCAGCATGCGTCTGATGAGAATTTATTAGACCGAATCAATGAAGAAAGTTTTAGAGAGATTTTAGTCGATGCAATTTCGAACTTACCAGAGCGCGAGCGCATGGTCGTATCGCTCTACTACGATAATGAATTGAACCTAAAAGAAATAGGGCAAATACTAGGGGTTAGTGAGTCACGCGCCTGCCAGATAAATAATCAAGCAATGCTACGCTTAAAGTCTAGATTATTGAGTTATAGGTCGGTTCAATAAAAAAACATTTAAAATCTGACGTTTTCTAGATATTTGTCTAAACTTGGTAGTAATTAAGCCGATAGCTTGAAGAGTTAACATTTAAAGATAAAAAGAGGTAATCCAATTGGATAAGAACATGAAGATTCTTGTTGTAGATGATTTTTCTACTATGAGGCGAATTGTAAAAAACCTGTTA
>JAHRWG010000015.1 GCA_019090295.1 Cycloclasticus sp.
AAATAAGCCGAATCGACTGCCTTTATCAATAACCACTTGCTGACTGTTTTTGTTAGTATTCACACTCAAGAGTGAGGCGGCAATAAACTGCTCACCAATTTCAAACGATGACTCTAGTAAGCTATGTAATCGGGTGTTTTCCTTTTCAATGGCATCAAATTTTTGCAGTTTTGCCTTAAGCATTAAGGCATCAGCTTTAAGGGTGTTATTTTCTTCAATCAATGCTGATCGGCCCATGGTCTTATCAGACATCCAGCCTAGAGATTGACTTGGAGTGTTAACCATTAGCAGCAACGGGTGAAGTATAAAAGATAGCGCATCCTGGAAGCGATCGAGGTAGTCTGTTTTATAAGAAACAGCTAATAAGCAAATAGATAAAGTGGCCGCCACAAGAAAACGCGCACGAGTAGACGGGCCTTTTGAAAATATAAGTTTTATGGTGCTTACCTCTTAGCCTAAATCAAAAATGTGAGGCCCTTTTTCATTAATTAGCTCGAGAACTTTGCCGCCACCACGTGCAACACAGGTGAGGGGTTCGTCGGCTGTTCTTACAGGCACACCAGTTTCCTCGTGAAGTAGGCTGTCTAAGCCTTTTAGAAGCGCGCCACCACCGGTTAAGACAATGCCATTTTTAGCAACATCGGCACTCAGTTCTGGAGGGGTTTGTTCTAAAGCGGCTTTGACGGCACTGACAATGGCGCTAACAGGTTCTTGTAATGACTCTAGTATTTCATTGCTATTAAGCGTGAAGCTGCGTGGAATACCTTCAGCTAAGTTACGCCCTGTGACCGACATTTCTTTAACTTCATTAGCAGGGAAGGCTGAGCCAATTTCATGTTTAATTTTTTCAGCCGTTGCTTCACCAATGATCGTTCCATAATTCCTACGGACATAATTGATAATGGCCTCATCAAACCGGTCGCCGCCTACTCGAACAGATTCAGAGTAAACAATACCGTTTAATGATAAAACAGCAATTTCAGAGGTGCCCCCACCAATATCTAAGACCATAGAGCCTTGAGGTTGGTCGATGGGTAAACCAGCACCAATAGCTGCGGACATGGGTTCTTCGATAAGATAGACCTCGCGCGCACCCGCTCCAGCAGCAGATTCCCTTATGGCTCTCCGTTCAACTTGAGTTGAGCCGCAGGGCACACAAATTAGGACGCGTGGGCTTGGACGCAGAAATTTGCTTTCATGCACCTTATGTATAAAATATTGAAGCATTTTTTCTGTGATGGTGAAGTCAGCGATGACACCATCCTTAAGTGGTCGTATGGCGGTAATGTTTCCAGGGGTTCTGCCTAGCATGGCCTTAGCTTCAATGCCGACAGCTGCAAAGCTTTTTTCACCGCGAATTTTATCTTCACGAATGGCAACAACAGAGGGCTCATCCAGAACAATTCCTTGACCTAATGCGTAGATAATAGTGTTTGCAGTACCAAGATCAATAGAAAGGTCGTTGGAGAAGATGCCGCGTAGTTTCTTAAACATGTAGTATTTAGGGTTAATTGATGTATATTTTTATACTTTAACAACCCTTTGCCCCTTTGGGCAAGGCGTGAAGTGTGTTAATTTGCACGGTTTCAAATAAAGAATAAATTCAAGAGGAATTTTTATGCCAATTCAGTCAGAAGATGTGTTGAAAATAGCACACTTAGCAAGACTTGCTGTGAGCGATGAACAAGTTAAGTCTTATGCCTCGGACTTATCAAGTATTATGAATTTAGTCGAACAGATGAATGAGATTGATACCTCTGGGGTTGAACCGATGGCTCACCCCTTAGATCAGTCACAGCGTTTAAGAGTTGACGAGGTGACAGAACATAACCAACGTGAACTTTTGCAAGAAAATGCAGTGGATACCGAAGATGGACTCTTTTTAGTCCCAAGGGTTATCGACTAAGCACTTACCAACCAACGATAAAATTTAAGATATGTATAACAAATCACTACGACAATTATCAGATAGTCTGCAAAAAAAAGAGCTATCCAGTGTTGAATTAACTCAATATTTTTTAGCCCGCATTAAACGTTTAGACACTAGCCTTAACAGCGTTATTACACTCAATGAAAGTGCGGCTTTGGTGGCTGCAGAGCAGGCAGATAAACAGCTGCAAAATGGGCTGGGCGGGCTTCTAACCGGGATTCCTTTACTGCATAAAGATATTTTTTGTACAGAAGGGCTCAGGACGAGTAGTGGCTCTAAAATGCTGGATAACTTTATTGCGCCATATACAGCAACGACTGTTCAGCAGCTTCAACAAAGTGGTGCGGTGATGCTGGGTAAGACTAATATGGATGAGTTTGCCATGGGCTCATCGAATGAAACAAGCTTTTATGGCGGGGTTAAAAACCCATGGGATTTGCAACGAGTGCCGGGTGGTTCATCGGGTGGCTCTGCGGCAGCGGTGGCTGCAAGGCTTGCACCCTTAGCATCTGGTACAGATACAGGCGGGTCAATACGCCAGCCGGCTGCTTTTTGCGGCATTACGGGCATTAAGCCAACGTATGGCCGAGTATCACGCTATGGGATGATCGCTTTTGCCTCAAGTTTGGACCAAGCCGGAGCAATGGCTAAAAGTTCAGAAGATGCGGCTATCATGTTACAAGCCATGTCGGGTTTTGACCCAAAAGACTCAACCAGTGTCGATAGGCCAGTAGATGATCTTTTACAAAATATAGGGCGCTCATTAAAGGGTGTAAGGGTTGGTTTACCAAAAGAGTTTTTTACTGAAGGCCTAGATAGCGATGTCTGTGAAAAAGTGACAGAGGCCATTGACGTGCTTAAGTCAGCAGGGGCCATTATCAAAGAGATTAGCCTACCAAATATTAATTTATCAGTTCCCGCCTATTACGTGGTAGCACCAGCAGAATGTTCGGCTAATTTATCACGCTTTGATGGTGTTCGTTATGGCTACCGATGCGATGAGCCAAAGGATTTAGAAGACCTCTATAAGCGATCACGAGGTGAGGGTTTTGGGGATGAAGTGAAACGTCGAATAATGATGGGCGCTTATGTTTTATCGGCCGGTTATTATGATGCGTATTATAAAAAGGCGCAGCAAGTTCGACGCTTAATACAGCAAGACTTTGTTAAGGCGTTTGAAGAAGTAGATATTATAGCCAGTGCAACGGCTCCGTCTGTTGCCTTTAAAGCAGGGGAGAAAACAGATGACCCTGTTTCAATGTATTTATCTGATATTTTCACAATAGGAGTGAACTTAGCCGGTTTGCCCGGTATGTCAGTACCGTGCGGTTTTGTTGACCAGATGCCGGTAGGGCTACAGTTAATTGGCAACTATTTTGACGAGTCACGTTTATTAAATGTGGGGCACCAGTATCAGCAAATGACAAACTGGCATGACATGATACCAACAGGGTTTGGGCAGGAGTAATTAGATGCAATGGGAAACAGTGATCGGGCTAGAAATTCATGCCCAGCTAAAGACAAAATCAAAAATATTTTCAGGTGCATCAACGGCCTATGGAGCAACACCTAATACGCAAGCCTGTGCAGTAGACCTTGGCCTACCAGGGACGTTACCAGTCTTAAACCAACAAGCAGTTCGCTACGCGGTTAAATTTGGGTTAGCAATAGGGGCGCATATTGCTCCCTATTCTGTTTTTTCCAGAAAAAACTACTTTTACCCTGATCTTCCAAAAGGTTATCAGATTAGCCAGTTTGATTTACCTATTGTTGGACTGGGTGAACTTAATATAACGGTTGATGGAGAGGTAAGAACCATCGGTGTGACACGAGCCCACTTGGAAGAAGATGCAGGGAAGTCTCTGCATGAAGATTATCATGGTAAAACGGGTGTCGATTTAAACCGTGCAGGTACTCCCTTGCTAGAAATTGTATCTGAGCCGGATATGCGATCAGCTGCTGAGGCAGTTGCATATGTAAAAACGCTACACAGTTTGGTTCAGTACTTGGATATTTGTGATGGTAATATGCAAGAAGGCTCCTTTCGTTGTGATGTCAATATTTCGATAAGGCCATTTGGGCAAGAAGCGTTTGGGACCCGTGCAGAAATTAAAAACTTAAACTCATTTCGTTTTATAGAAAAAGCTATTGCGCATGAAATAGAACGGCAAGTCGATATTCTAGAGGCAGGCGGAAAAATAGTTCAAGAAACGCGATTGTATGATGCTGATAGCTGTCTCTTATAC
>JAHRWG010000315.1 GCA_019090295.1 Cycloclasticus sp.
ATCTGCCAAACTAACCGCCTCTAACGCGGTAAACACGGCCCGATTAATTAGCCCCCAATTTGCTTTAATTTCGCACGATGCTTCTTGTTCACAGGCACTTTCATCAGAACTGCACTCAGTCATACTGATAGGCCCTTCTATTGCACTAATGACTTGCGCAACATTTGTCTCGGTCGGTAATTTTGCCAACATATAGCCACCTTTAGGTCCACGATGAGACTTTAAGATAGCTTCTTTTGTTAATTTTTTTAATACCTTACTGACCGTTGGTAACGCCACACCCGTTGCTTTTGTAATATCTGTTGCTGCGTGCAACTTCATTGGGTCATGTCCAATGTGGGTTAAAATAACCGTTGCATAGTCTGTTAGTTTACTAACTCTTAACATAAACACCTCTTATATAGGACTATATTAGTCCTATACTAGCGAGATGTATAGATATATTTCTTTAAATTAACTGACAACTGCAATAAAAACAGGCTCTCTATGCCAAGCGAACTCTTACTTCTTCATCAGCAAACTTAATGATGTCACCGCTCAGTATTTTCTTCCGCTTGCGTATTTCAACCTGACCATTTACTTGCACTAAACCATTACTAATGACGAGTTTAGCTTCCCCACCACTTGCTACCATTGCTTCAAATTTAAGAATTTTATATAACTCAACGGGTTCTTTAGGAATCTTGACTTCTCTCATCTTGAACAACCTTTATATTTTAAAAAAAAAGAGCATACCACTAGATCGAACTTACACCATCACCATTTGGGTGCAGCTCATCTGATTGTCCTCTTTCTATCCATACCCAAGCTATCCAAAATGCAATAAAACTAAGTAATGCTGCCCCACCAAATACCCACACCTCACCCAGTTTATCCCACATAACACCTGCTGCTAAACCTCCACACATGCCACCTGCACCAAAACCAATACTGCTATATAGCGCCTGCCCTTGCTCGAGATTACGACCCTTAAAGTGTTGATGAGTTAATTCGATGCAAACCACATGAAATGCGCCAAACGAAGCGGCATGTAATAACTGTGCCAGCATGATGAAATATAAATGGTTTGATAAGTAAGCTAACACCAACCACCTTAAGACGGTTAATAAAATACTGAGCAATAAAACAAAACGAAGTGAAACATGTGTAAACACACGTTTAAACAAGATAAAAAGCGCTATTTCGGCCAGCACCCCCAACGACCATAATTGGCCAATTTGGTTTTCTGTGTAATCTAGTGATGCTAAGAGAATTGAGTAAAATGCATAGTAGGGCCCATGAGATGCTTGCATTAAAAAAACAACCACTAAAAAAGCGATCACTGGCTTTTGCTGACTAATACGTAGAACTCCTAAACCAGGGCTTTTGGTATCATTAGCAGAGGAATCAGTTAAGGTAAGCGTGGACATTAAAAGGGCCAGCAAACACAAACTAACTAACCATGGCCACAACGTTAGATTTACCCCACTCAGCAAAAAACCTATCCCTGCCACTGTGATAATAAAGCCCACTGACCCCCAAAGACGTATTTCACTATAAGTAGACGTGTCTCCGGTTATTTTCCTTAATGTTACCGCCTCAAACTGTGGTAATGCAGCATTCAAAAAAAAGCTAAAAGCGAACGTCGTCAAAGCGATACTTAAAAAGTCTTGCCGAACCAGAAAAACACTAAATGCAATGAGGCTGATCAAACAAGACAGCTGAACTTGTCGCATTCTATTAGAAAAATAACGACTAAAACTGGCTAGAATATTCGGCGAAATCAATCGCGTCCCTTGCATAATGGCGAAGATGATACCTACCTGCGCAGCCAAAAAACCCAATGATTGAAGGTATAGGCTTAGGTATGGCATCAATGCACCCAGTGCTGCAAAGTAGCAAAAGTATACGGTTGAAAGCCGCCAATATGGCAGTCTTTCCCTACTCAATGAATCAGTAACGTGCACATAAACCAGACCTAATGCCTCTTAACACACTAACTATTTCCAGCTGGAATGATCGCTGTATTTGATTGAACGCCCATATTTTGCCCGCGGTGTCTCAATAGGTGATCCATTAAAACAATCGCCATCATTGCTTCTGCTATCGGCGTTGCTCTAATTCCAACACAGGGGTCATGTCGGCCTTTGGTTATAACGTCAATCGCTTCACCGTGAATATTAACTGAGCGCCCAGGCAAGTGCAGGCTAGATGTTGGCTTTAAGGCAATGCTGGCAACAATTTCTTGCCCGGTAGAAATCCCACCTAGTACACCACCTGCATGGTTACTTAAAAAACCCTCTGGAGTTATTTCATCACGAAAGTCTGTTCCTAAAGCCTCTATGCAATCGAAGCCATCACCTACTTCAACTCCTTTCACAGCATTAATACTCATTAATGCATGCGCTAAATCAGCATCTAAACGATCGAAAATCGGCTCACCTAACCCAACTGGAACTCCAAGCGCTTTAACCGTAACACGTGCTCCAACAGAGTTTCCAGACTTTCTCAATCGGTCCATATACTCTTCTAGCTCTTTGAGCTTATCGGGCTCCGGACAGAAAAAGGGGTTAGTGTACACACTATCCATTTCAACAGGGTTAAGCTTGATAGCTCCTAACTGAGATAGGTAGCCTTTTACCTCAATGCCAAAGGTTGATTTTAGGTATTTTTTGGCAATGCCGCCCGCAGCAACTCGCATCGCTGTTTCGCGTGCAGAAGACCGGCCACCGCCTCTATAATCACGTAAACCATATTTTTGCTGATAAGTATAATCAGCATGTCCGGGTCGAAACGTGTCCTTAATATTAGAGTAGTCTTTAGATCGTTGATCTGTATTTTCTATTAATAACCCAATAGCTGTTCCGGTCGTTTTACCTTCAAAAACACCCGACAAGATTTTGACGACATCAGGCTCACGAC
>JAHRWG010000316.1 GCA_019090295.1 Cycloclasticus sp.
ACTTCAGCAGCCTTCGTTGATTGAAGTTGCCAAGGAAAACACAACATCCTCGCTTGTCACTCAAGTTATTCATCGTGTCGATAAGTCTCGTAAAAGAGAGTTACTATCCTTTCTTATTGGCTCAAATAACTGGAAACAAGTCCTTGTATTTACTCGAACAAAGCATGGTGCCAACAAACTAACCGAACAGTTAAATAAAGACGGCATTACCTCGGCTGCTATCCATGGCAATAAAAGCCAAGGTGCGCGTACCAAGGCTCTGGCTAATTTCAAATCAAACCAAATTCAAGTCCTTGTTGCCACCGATATTGCCGCACGTGGCTTAGACATAGACCTGCTTCCACACGTTGTTAACTTTGAATTACCCAATATTCCAGAAGATTATGTTCACCGTATTGGCCGAACAGGCCGTGCAGGTACTGAGGGTGAGGCTATGTCCTTGGTTTGTGTTGATGAACTTAAGCTTTTAAAAGATATTGAGCGACTCACTAAAGAATCAATCCCTAAGGTGACCATTGAGGGCTTTGAGCCAGATCCTACCATTAAAGCCGAACCAATAAGGCAGGGGCGAAATAATCAAAATCGTTCCTCAAAACCACGCAGTGGAAACCCGCCGTCTAAAGCAAGGAAAGCGGCACCTAAGCCTCGTTCAAACACGGCTAAAAAGCGTCAAAATACATCTTCTCCACGCCCAGATAACTTCGGAAATCGTTAAACCAAGCGCTTTAATTTAAACACTATATACGGACAGTCACCATGCTAATCAGTTCCAACATCACCATGCAATTTGGCGCCAAGCCATTATTTGAAAACGTTTCAGCTAAATTTGGTAACGGCCATCGCTATGGCCTTATCGGTGCCAACGGTTGTGGCAAATCAACTTATATGAAAATCCTTAGTGGTGAACTTGAACCCACAGCCGGTAATATTTCAAAAGAGCAAGGTGAGCGAATCGGCACACTTGGCCAAGATCAATTTGCTTTTGAGCAGTACAGTGTCGTTGATACGGTCATCATGGGGCATGAAGAACTATGGGCCATTAAGCAGGAACGTGATCGAATTTACGCTCTGCCAGAAATGACTGAAGATGAAGGCATGAAGGTCGCTGAGCTTGAAGTTGAGTTTGCCGAGTTGGATGGCTACAGCGCAGAAAGCAGAGCAGAAGAGTTACTGATGAGTGCCGGCATTGAACAGTCGTTTCATTACGGACTAATGAGTGCGGTTGCCCCTGGTTGGAAGCTTCGTGTTCTGCTAGCCCAGGCACTATTTTCTGAGCCAGACATACTATTATTAGATGAGCCAACTAATAACTTAGACATTAATACTATTCGTTGGCTAGAAACTATTATTAAAGAGTCTAAAAGCACGATGATTATCATCTCGCATGATCGGCATTTTTTAAATGCTGTCTGTACGCATATGGCGGATATTGACTATGGTGAGTTACGCATTTACCCTGGCAACTACGATGATTTCATGATGGCTTCAACGCAAGCTCGTGAACTCTTACAGTCTGAAAATGCCAAAAAGAAAACTCAAATTGCTGAACTACAACAGTTTGTGAGCCGTTTCTCTGCGAATGCATCTAAGGCTAAACAAGCAACCTCTCGGGCAAAGAAGCTTGAAAAAATTGAATTAGCTGACATTAAGCCATCGTCTCGGGTTAGCCCCTTTATTCGATTCACTCAAACCAAAAAATTACACCGAGAAGCCGCTACGGTAGAAGAGTTAGGTCATGGCTTCGATGAAGGGCCTTTATTTGAACATGCTAATTTCATTTTAGATGCTGGTACTCGCCTAGCCGTTATTGGTGAAAATGGTGCCGGTAAAACAACCTTTCTTCGTTGTTTAATCGACCAACTATCCCCTAGCCAGGGACATATTCGATGGGCTGAAAATGCTACTTTGGGGTATTGCCCTCAGGACTCTAGCGATGACTTTAATGTTGACATGACATTATATGATTGGATGAGCCAATGGCGAAAACCTAAACATGATGACCAAGTCGTTCGCATGACATTAGGCCGCTTATTATTTTCTTCTGAGGACTTTAATAAAAAAGTAGCCGTTTGCTCAGGTGGGGAAAAAAACCGCTTATTATTTGGCAAACTCACACTAGGTGAAACAAATGTTTTAATCATGGATGAACCGACTAACCACTTAGATATGGAGTCCATTGAGGCCCTTAACTTAGCCCTGGATAATTATGATGGCACCTTGGTTTTCGTTAGTCATGACCGAGAGTTTGTTAGCTCTTTAGCCACACGGGTTATTGAGATTAAAGCAGATGGCATTGTTGACTTCCGTGGCACTTATGATGAGTACTTGCACAGCCAACATATTGAAACTAACAGCTAAACCTAACCGTATTAATGAGCAAGGCTTAGCCTATTACTGCAAGCCTTGCTTATCAATAACTCTGTGTTATTTTAGGCATTTAGCTAAGTTCTTTGCCATTTCAACCTGCCCTTTTTCACGGGCAAACTCAATATTTCTCAGCGGTATTTTCTCTGGCTCTTTGACTGTCTTCAAGGCTATTTCTATGCTCTTCTCTCGAATGAGATGCAGCATAGGGTATGGCGAACGATTAGTATAATTGGCGGCATCATCAAGCTCTGCGCCTTCAAAGCAATAATCTGGGTGAAAGCTGGCTAGCTGAAACTCTCCCTCGTACCCCATATCCTTAGTGAGTCCCTCACTCCATTCTAAAAGATCTAAGTATTGGTCAAAAGCCTCGTAACCAACTGGAAAGATAACTAGGCATGTCTCGATCTCAGGTTCTTGTTCCAGCTTCTTCAACTGTTCAGCCAACCCTTCCAAACACCTTTCTAACTGTCTCTTATACACATCTGACGCT
>JAHRWG010000317.1 GCA_019090295.1 Cycloclasticus sp.
TCTTGTTCAATGAATATCAATGGTAAAAATACCTTAGCGTGCACGAAAGACATGGGCGAAATTAATGGGCCTATTAAAATATACCCATTGCCTCATATGCCTGTGGTTAAAGACATTGTGCCGGATTTGACTCATTTTTATGCGCAATATGCGTCTATTAAGCCTTGGATTCAATCATCAACACCACCACCGTCAGACAGAGAGCGCCTGCAGTCTAAGGAAGATCGTACTAAGCTAGATGGTTTATACGAATGTATCCTTTGTGCCTGCTGTTCAACATCATGCCCAAGTTATTGGTGGAATGGTGATCGTTACCTAGGCCCTGCTATTTTATTGCAAGCCTATCGTTGGTTAGCTGACTCGCGTGATGAAAATGCTGGAGAACGTTTGGACGAATTAGAAGATCCGTTCAAATTGTACCGTTGTCACACCATTATGAACTGTACAGAAACCTGCCCTAAAGGGTTGAACCCAGCTAAAGCAATTGCTGAAATTAAGAAATTATTGGTTGAGCGTAAAATAGCTTAATGGAGTCAAAATCAAAGCTTCTTTGGCGTTGTCGCCGAGGCATTAAGGAGCTAGATGTTCTGTTTACTCAGTTTGTCGAGACATCCTATGATGGTTTGGCTGATACAGAAAAGCAGGCATTTCATAAGTTATTGGAGATTGAAGATCCGGTTATTCTTGGTTTTATGCTTTATGGGGACATCCCAGAAGAACCAGATGTAGCGAGTATCGTTGAAAAAATCCATACCAACGTTTGACTGTACACTAAATAAGCCCATTGCAATCCGTGTTGTAATGGGCTTTATTTTAGGGGTGATTTTGTGCTGTTGTGTATTGAATAGCTTACTCGTCATCATTCAAATATGCTTAGCGCTTTTCGTGATAGCTTTCTCTGTGAAACTGTTGCGTTCGGGCGCTATGTCTCACCAAGGTATACGTCGTATAACATGTGATGCCACTGCCCATTGGCAGCTTATTGATTTGAATAACCAGTCTCAAGCAGCTACGCTTCTCGACTCCAGTGTTATGCTCGGGCCTTTTACCTTTCTTCATTTTAAGCTGCCAACTAAACAGGTTAACCTTTTTTTAGTACCGGGTTGTTTGTCTAGTGGCGCGTCAAGGAAATTGCGTATGCTTTTAAACGTTTACAGGTCAGATTTACTGTCTACTGGGCGTTAAAATAGTATCTTTCTTGAAGGCCTTATCATTGAGTGCTAGGTAATCCCGTGTGTAGTGTAAGCCCCCGCTTTCCTTTCTTTTTAATGCGCTGTCAATAATTAACTCAGCGGTATGGGCAAGATTTCTTAATTCTAAAAAATCGCTGGTGACATGGTAATTTGCATAATATTCTTCAATTTCTTTATTAAGAAGAGTAATACGATTTTTAGCTCGCTGGAGACGTTTTGTTGTACGTACAATGCCGACGTAGTCCCACATAAACTGGCGTAATTCTACCCAATTATGAGACACGACAATTGCTTCATCGGAGTTAATAACTTTTGACTCATCCCATGGTAAAAGAGAGGGGAGTGAGGCAGGGTGCTTTAAATACTGGGTGATATGTTTACTGGCTTGCTTCGCAAATACGAGGCACTCAAGAATAGAGTTGCTAGCCATTCTGTTGGCACCATGAAGCCCAGTAAAAGCTGTTTCTCCAATGGCATACAAACCCTCAATATCGGTTAAGCCATTTCTATCAGTCATAATGCCACCACAGGTGTAGTGCGCTGCAGGAACTACTGGTAGGGGTTCCTTAGTCATATCAAAACCAAAATCAAGGCATTTACGATAAAGCATTGGAAAGTGGGATTGAATAAAAGGGCGGGATAAATGGCTGATATCTAAAAAAACAGAGTCAATGCCTAACCGTTTCATTTCATGGTCAATGGCGCGTGCCACCACGTCTCTAGGCGCCAACTCGGCACGTTTATCAAACGCAGGCATAAAGCGCTGCCCGTTTGGTAATAACAGCAAGCCACCTTCGCCTCTAACCGCTTCACTGATTAAAAAAGATTTGGCTTTTGGATGGTAAAGGCAGGTTGGGTGGAATTGCATAAATTCCATATTAGCAACACGGCATCCCGCGCGCCAAGCCATAGCAATACCATCGCCAGTTGATACATCTGGGTTGCTTGTATATAGGTAGACCTTGCTTGCACCACCTGTTGCAAGGGTGACGCAAGGGGCTTTCAGGCTGAAAATACGGTCTTTTTTGGTATTAAGAACATAACAGCCAACGACACGACGTTGCCCAGAGAGGCCATTATTGTCTGTGATTAGGTCGATAACATGGTGGTGTTCAAAGATCTGTATATTACCCTTAGCGACGACTTGATCATTTAAGGCCACTTGCACAGCCCGACCAGTTGAATCTTCGGCATGGACAACCCGTCGGTGCGAGTGTCCTCCTTCCTTGGTTAAATGTAGTTTCTTGGCGGAATGTGTGTCACCGTGTGTAGAGAATTTAACATTATTGGCCATCAGCCAATCGATGCTTTCTTTACCTTTTGAGACAACCAGTTCAACAATGTCTTCATGGCATAAGCCAGCACCCGCTTTAATCGTGTCTTTTTGGTGAGCCCCTAGGGAATCAATTTCATCTAAAACTGCTGAAATACCACCTTGGGCATAAAAAGTAGCGCCCTCGGATAAATTAAGTTTTGATAGAACAGCAATGGATAAGTGCTCTGGAAGAGACAGTGCTAGCCCTAGCCCAGCAGCACCGCTACCAACAATGATGACATCAAATGACAAAGAACTATCAGACATAGAAGGAAATACCTGAGGCACCTTAGAAAGGGTGCGGATGATTAATTAAGATGTTAAATTATACGGATAAAATTTAAAAAGTCCCTTTATCCGTTAAGGTTTTTAATCTTGGCGATGAACCTTAATTTTTAAGGAAAAATGATGATAGAAGAGATAGCGACTGTTACGTCGACTAGCAAAAGCACCATTAATGTGGTGACAAACCAGCGTTCAAGTTGCCAGCAATGTGTGCAAACAGACAGCTGTTCAACGTCTGTATTGTCTAA
>JAHRWG010000318.1 GCA_019090295.1 Cycloclasticus sp.
GCTTAGCAAAGCGTTATGCGACATTATATTTTCAGTCATTACCTACATTGCACAGTTTGAAGATACTCGTAATGATTGTTAGTACGGAGCTTATTTTCCTAGAAACTAATCAAGCTTAAATAGCAGCAATGGCAATAAATTAATTCAGATGAATAAGAACAAACACGATCTAAGTCGAAGAATCCCCGAAAATATTAAACGAGAGGTAAGGCGTAGAGACGGTTTTGGATGCGTAATTTGCGGAGCAGCTCTATACGACTACGAACATTTTAATCCTGAATTTAAAGATGCTGAAAAACACAAAGCTGATGGAATAACTCTGCTATGCCCCAATCATCATCGCGCAAAGTTAGCAGGTACTTTGACAGAAGATGACTATCGAAACGCTATATCTCAACCATATTCAATCTCCCACGGTTGGTCATCCACTGAATTTAGTCAAGGTGAGTTTTCCCCTCAATTTATTATTGGACCCGCAACATTTAATCTTGGAACTTCGATCTGCATGGTTGACGGTGAACAGATAATGGGCTTTTCCCCACCAGAAGAGCCCGGAGCACCTCCTCGAATTTCGATGAAATTGCGCGATGAAACAAATCAAGTAGTGTTCGAAATTTTAAATAATGAAATCAAGGTTAATTCGAGCGCTTATGATATTAAATCAACGGGTCAAACATGGGCGATTAGGTCAACAGACGGTATAATTGCTGACCTTACCTTTGATTTACCGTACCGCATACATATCTCACGTTTAAACCTTATTAGTGGTGAGTGGGAGCTAAGAGCAGATAAGTCCAGCATTTCCGTTCTTCGAAACGCTGAGCAAACTTGGAAGATTACTGGACCATTATTTATTAGCGGACCCTGCTTAATTCAGTGCGATTCGCTGACCAGTAAGGTATTGTTCAAAGATCTAACCTTTGACGGTTCGGGACGATCCCCAGTTCCTGTAGGAAGCCGTACGCTTCAACTAACAGGTGGAGTTTTAGTATTTAGGTATCCTGTTTACTTTTTTGTTACCGGAGCGAGACAAACACCGATATTCGAATGCAAGTTAGCAGAAATAGTTGGTTTACCTCGGGTACTTCCAGTTTTTAGCTCTAAAAAATTGGCTGAAAAGGCCAATGTACATAGTAGTTACCGACTAGAATCATTGGGACAAAAGGGGTTTACGAGAATATTAAAGGAACTTGCAATCCCTCAAGGGTTTACCGCGATCCTTTTCGATGCTGATCCAACGGCGAAGGAACAAAAACTGGTCACATATAAACTCCAGGAGGCTATTCACTTGATGGAGAGATCTACTGACGAACAGATCGCTAACACGATTGCAGATTTAAGTGATGTACCTAAATAGATCGCATAACAATCGCAACATATTTGTTTTTGTATTCTTTGGGTGTTTATGGCTAACGTTAGTGTTAGTGCGTTATTTTTGGGTTGGAGTGTCAATGAGCATCCAAAATTGACCCACATAGGCATCGAATATTGACCCACCTTCGGGTTGTTATTTAAGGTGTTTTCTTTTTCCAGCTTAAGTTGAAAAAGCTAATAAAAACAATAGGGGCTGATTCATTAGTAATGAGAACCAACAGCTTCCTGTAGCCCAGCAGGCAGGCTTTCATTCCACGATAACTGGATAAATCCTTTCTGTATGTCTCCAAAACTCTTGGCATGTGTTTTAACTTCAGCCCTAAATATCCTGCCTATCCACAATCTACTGATCATTCCACCTCCTATAATAGCCACCGAAGGCCATACATAATTTTCAATAATTTATTTTATAAAGGTGTCTTTCATATATAGCTCCAATTTTTTGCTATATATTAACCCTATAAATTAAATAAAACCTAACAAGGCACTCCACCTGACCGTGCAAACAGCGCACGGCTGGTGAGCTATGTCGTTAGATTTTTCAAGAAGAGAGACTGATGAGGATTGAGGAAGAATATGTAAAAACAGGCTATTTTTGGTTGCCTGAACAGCAAGAAAATAAGATTCCAGGAATATTAACCATTAAAGATGGAGGAAATATTGAACTGGAAGTTGTTGGGCTGTTCGATGAAAGCATCAAGGCACTTAATGGTGAGGATGATTTGAGCAGAATCATTGGCCATGTTGAAAAAGATGGCTTGGTAACATTAGATAATTGTTTCTACACAAAAAAGAATATTTCATTTGGCGGTATCTCTAAGTCTAAAGTTTGTGTAAATAGAGTTTTAAGTGGTGTCGCATATGATAAAGATGAAGAAATAACCTTCAACTCACTTTCCTTTTCGGTTGATTGTATGGATGAGTGGGTTGGAATTAGCGGCATTAATGTACAAAATGATTGGGATAACAGAACAGCAACAATCAGTTATAAGCCACCAGAGAATTTAGCTTATTCTTTAGATAACGGAATGCAGTTAGAGATATGCTTTGCCTATACTCTTCCCGGGTTTCCAAATACAACGGAGGCAAAAATTACTCAGAGAGCATATTTCAAACTAAGCTCTAAGGATTTAAGATCTTTGCAAGATTTTACCGAAATAGCTTACAAGCTTACTAGCTTCATGTGCTTCGCAGTAGATGCAACTGTCACCTTGAAGAACTTGATTGCAACATCAATGGAAATACAAAGGGAGGTTGCTGAAGGAAAGCCCTCTCCTGTAGCAATTAAGATTTATTACCCAAGCATTCCTTATACTGAAAAAGTATCCCAAAAAAGCTGGCATCAAATGCTTTTCAATTATGGTGCAATAAAAACCAATGCACAGAGTATTATTAATAAATGGTTAAACGCTTACGAAACATTATCGCCTTCCTTGAACTTGTACTTTTCAACTAAAATAGGTGCTCAAAAATATATTGATGGAAAATTTCTTGCGTTAGCACAAGGATTAGAGACATACCACAGAAGAACTAGCGATGAGAAACTAATGGATGAAGAAGCATTTAAGTCACTGGTTGATACTGTTAAAGAGAATTGTCCAGAAGAAAATATTGACTGGCTAGAAGGCCGTCTAATGCATGGTAATGAAATTAATTTGGGTAAGCGCCTAAAAAAAATTATCGAACCATTCAAAGAGCACTTAGGTACTAGTAAAGAAAGAAGCAAGTTGTTGAGGAAAATCATTGATACACGAAATTACCTCACACATTACAGTGAAGAGCTAAAGTCGAAATCAACAGAATGAAATGAACTTTGGTTGTTGTGCCAAAAAATGGAAGTTATTTTTCAACTGCATTTCTTGAAAGTGATCGGCTTTAGCGAAGATGAAATTAAAAATGTAATTGAAAACTGCTATCCGCTTAAAAGTAAGGTTAATGGAGCTTAGCATATGAATCTGTAAGCAGACATCGATAATTGACCCACTTTAGCGTCAGTGAATGCCCCTATTACAGGCTTTATGGTTGCCTACCCGGATCAAATTCACATGCTTATTAACAGTTGTTAACAACTTTATTGTGATGCTTTGCTTTTTTAAAAATCGCAAAACGCTGAAAAGTTAACAACTTTATTTATTTTTACAAAATAACCACCATAATAAAATCAATAGGTTAGGAGGTCATTTGTTAACAACTTTATTGTCCACCAACATCTTTGTCAAAAGGCTTAACATTGGAAAGCAACTGTCCCATCTCACTCGGAAATAAAGAACACATAATCAAAATGCCTAAGTTATGAAGTAATCCAATCGTGTACAACGTATGGGTGTGACGGCGCTCATGTACGTTTAATTGGGAAAGCTCTTGGCACAAAATGGCAACAAGGTTTGATTGCAGCCAATGTGCATGAAGGTCAAAAGGGTGGTTTTTTTCTATTTTAAAGTTCTCAGCTAACA